>NZ_JBHYHC010000048.1:2449-70456 GCF_042738955.1 Umezawaea sp. NPDC059074 | reverse complement strand
TGGGTGGTTGTGGGGCTACGCGGGGAGGTGGAACGGCGGATTTGACTGGTAATGGTGCCATTCCCTGTCACATCGCGCCAGCGACGTGGTGGTGACACGCTCACCGGACGAAGGACACCCGCCATGACCACCACGCAGCTCCCCGTCACCTCCACCCGCTCGCTGCTCACCTGCGGCGCCGTCGCCGGACCGCTCTGGGCGGTCGTCTCGCTGGCCCAGGTCGCCACCCGTGAGGGCTTCGACCTGACCCGCCACCCGTTGAGCCTGCTGAGCACGGGCGCGCTCGGCTGGGTGCAGATCGTCAACTTCGTCGTCGCGGGCATTCTGACCGTGATCGGCGCGATCGGCCTGCGACGCGCCCTGCCGAGCACGTGGGCGCCGCGACTGGTGGCCGTCAGCGGCTTCGGTCTGATCGCCGCGGGCGTCCTGGTGATGGATCCGGGCGACGGCTTCCCCGCGGGCACGCCCGCCGGGATGTCCGCCTCGCTCACCTGGCACGCCTACGGCCACCTGGTCTCCGGCACGATCACGTTCATCGCCCTGATCGCCGCCTGCTACGTCCTCGGCCGCCACTTCGCCCGCGCCGGGAACCACCGCGACGCCGTCCTGTCCCGCGTCGCGGGCACCGCGCTGCTGGTCGGCAACGGCTGGGCGATGACCGGCGGCACGGCGGGCTCGTTGACGCTGGCGGTCGGCGCGATCAGCGCGATGCTGTGGGTGTCGGCGGTCTCCGCCCGCCTCCGTTGACCTGCTGGGGAGCGGCTGTTGACCACGGGGAGCCGCTCCCCCTAGCTTCGGGGGAGGAAAGCGTATTCCCTGCGGTTCCTCACCGAGGAGGAGCACGTGTACCAGCCGGTTCTCGACGCCGTCGCGGGTTCGCTCGGCCTGACCGCCCTGTTCGCCGCCCTGCCACTGGCCACGCTGTTCGTGCTGCTCGGCGTGGTGCGGATGAGGGCGTGGCTCGCCGCCCTGCTCTCGCTGCTGATCGCCGTGCTGGTCGCGGTCGTCGCCTACCCGATGCCCGTCGGCCAAGCGCTGCTCGCGGCGAGCGAGGGAGCGGCGTTCGGCTTCTTCCCGATCCTCTGGATCGTGGTGAACGCGATCTGGATCTACAACATGACCGTCCGGACGGGACATTTCGACGTGCTGCGCCGGTCGTTCGCCCGCGTCAGCGACGACCAGCGGATCCAGGGCGTGATCATCGCGTTCTGCTTCGGCGCGCTGCTGGAGGCGCTCGCGGGCTTCGGCACGCCGGTGGCGATCACCAGCGTCATGCTGGTGGCACTGGGTTTCCGGCCGTTGAAGGCGGCGACGATCGCACTCGTCGCCAACACCGCGCCGGTCGCGTTCGGCGCGCTGGCCGCCCCGATCACCACGCTGGCGACGGTCACGAACCTCCCGCTGCACGACCTGGCGGCCATGGTCGGCAGGCAGACCCCGCTGCTGGGCGTCTTCGTCCCGCTCGCCCTCGTGCTGATCATCGACGGCCCCCGCGGCGCCCGCCAGACACTGCCCGCCACGGCCGTCTGCGGCATCACCTTCGCGCTGGCGCAGTTCGCCACCTCCAACTACTTCAGCGCTCCCCTGACCGACATCGTCGCCGCGCTGGTGAGCGCCGCCGCGACCGTGGGCCTGCTGCGCGTCTGGCGTCCCGCGCACACCTACGTCGAGACGGTCCCGACCGGCGGCACTACCACGACGGACGAGCCGTCCGACAACTCCCGCGAGGTGTTCCGCGCCTACGCCCCTTATGGCGTGATCATCGCGGTGTTCGCGCTGGCGCAGATCCCGCTGGTCAAGACCGCGCTAGCGAGCGCCACGAGGACGTTCACCTGGCCGGGCCTGCACCTGCTGACGGCGAACGGGAAGCCGTCGACGCTGCCGCTGTTCAAGTTCGACTGGCTCGGCGCGGCAGGCACCCTGCTGGTCATCGCGGGCCTGATCACGATCCCGCTGATCGGCATCGGCCTGCGCCAGGCGTGGAGCACCTACCTGGCCACCTACCGGCAGTTGGCGGCCGCGATCGTCACGGTGATGGCCGTGCTGGGCCTGGCGTACGTGATGAACGCCAGCGGCCAAACCGCGACCCTGGGCACGTGGATGGCGGGCGCGGGCGCGTTCTTCGCCGTGCTGTCCCCGATCCTGGGCTGGATCGGCGTAGCAGTCACCGGCTCCGACACCTCCTCCAACTCCCTCTTCGGCGCACTGCAAGTCGCCGCGGCCCAACAGGCAGGCCTCAGCACCACCCTGATGGCCGCCGCGAACTCCTCCGGCGGCGTCCTGGGCAAGATGGTCAGCCCCCAGAACCTCGCCATCGCCGCGGCAGCCGTCGGTATGTCCGGCCAGGAGGGCGACCTGTTCCGCAAGGTGTTCCTGTGGAGCATCGGCCTACTGGCACTCATGTGCGCCCTGGTGTTCCTCCAGTCCACACCGGTGCTGTCGTGGATGGTGCCGTAGCACCTACCAGGGCAGCGTTCCGTCCACGCTGAAGTAGCCGCCGGTCGGACCGTCCGGCCCGAGCAGTGCCGCACGGACGATCACCTCCGCGCCCTCCTCCACGGTCTGCGTGCCGGTGTTCGCGTTCAGGTCGGTGGCGGTGTAGCCCGGTTCGACGGCGTTGATCCTGATGCCGGGGAACGCTTTCGCGTACTGGACGGTGACCATGTTGAGCGCCGCCTTCGACGCCGGGTAGGCGAGGCCGGGGTAGGCGTGGGTCGGGGTGCCCTCGGCGGTGACGCGGGTGAGGGAGGCGAGGCCGCTGCTGACGTTGACCACGACCGGGGCGGTGGAGCGGGTCAGCAGGGGGAGGAAGGCGTGGAGCACGCGGACCGCGCCGAACACGTTGGTGTCGAACAGGGTGCGCATCTGGTCGCCGGTGACGTCGGCGGCGGTGATCACGCCGCCGTCCGGGGTGCGGCCCTCGATCCCGGCGTTGTTGATCAGCACGTCGAGGCCGCCGTCGGCCGCCACGGTCTTGGCCGCCGCGGCGACGGACGCGTCGTCGGTGACGTCGAGGACGAGCAGGCGCGCGCCCAGTTCCGCGGCGGCGCGCTCGCCGCGGTCGGCGTCGCGGCTGCCGAGGTAGACGGTGTGGCCCTCGACGAGGAGTCGGCGGGCGGTTTCGCGGCCGAGGCCCTTGTTGGCCCCGGTGATCAGTGTCGTCGTCATGCATCAAGGGTGTGACCGCGCCGGGTGATCAGCCAGTGGCCCCGTGCTCCTGGGACCGGTGGTACCAGGCTGGGCGCGAGCGGGCGGGGCACACTGGCGGCATGGCGGAGTTCGGCAGGGCGGTGCGGCGCTACCGCGACCAGGTGTCGCCGGAAGCGGCCGGGCTGCCCGCGGGCGGACGCCGCCGGGCGGCGGGGTTGCGGCGGGAGGAACTGGCGCTGCTGGCGGGGATCTCAGTCGACTACGTGACGCGCCTGGAACAGGGACGTGCGGCCAATCCCTCCGGACAGGTCGTCGAGGCGCTGGCCAGGGCGTTGCGGCTGGAGGGGCCCGACCGCGCGCACCTGTTCCGCCTGGCCGGGCTGGACCCGCCGGGACCGGAGGCGGTGCCGACCCACATCCCGCCGAGCGTGCTGCGGATGCTCGACCGGCTGGCGGGCACGCCGGTCGCGGTGTCCGACGCGTCGTGGACGCTGCTGCTGGCGAACCCGCCCTACGCGGCGCTGATGGGCGACCCGTCCGGGTGGCGCGGGTTCGAGCGCAACGGGGTGTGGCGCAACCTCGTCGGCACGGGCACGCGCGTGCGGCACACGCCGGAGGCGCGGCGGGACTTCGAGGTGGCGCTGGTGTCCGAACTGCGGGTGACCGCCGACCGCTACCCGGCCGACCTCCGGCTCCAGCGGCTGATCGCGGAGTTGCGGGCGAGGAGCGAGCGGTTCGTGGAGCTGTGGGACTCCGGGGCGGTCGGGCGGAACGAGGGCTCGCGCAAGATCGTCGACCACCCGCTCGTGGGCACCCTGGAACTGGACTGCGACGTGCTCACCGTGGCGGGCAGCGATCTGCGGATCCTGGTCTACACGGCCATTCCCGGCACCGAGGACGCCGAACGGCTCGCGCTGCTCACCGTGCTCGGGACGCAGGCGCTCGTCGGGTAGCGCCGGACTCCGGGTCTGACCGGACTGGCACAGGACAGGACTTTGGGTAGCACTGGACACACTGCGCGTGACCGTGCTCTGATCGAACCCATGGATTTACAACGTTGCAAATCCTGGCGGCGCAGCCGTTCGGCCAGGATCACCACCCTCGCGCTGGCGGCCTTCCTGGTCGCGGGCACCACCCCGGCGACAGCGGCCCCCGACTACGCCACGGCGGAATCGGGCAACCCGTTCGTCGACGGCTGGTACGCCGATCCGGACGTCGCGGTCTACGGCGGGCAGTACTGGGTCTACCCGACGTCGTCGAGGCCCTACGCCGAGCAGACCTACCTGGACGCCTTCTCCTCCCCCGACCTCGTCCACTGGACCAAGCACCCGAACGTCCTCACCACGGCACGCGTGTCGTGGGCGACCAAGGCCGTGTGGGCGCCCGCGCCCGTCGAGCGTGACGGCAGGTACTTCCTCTACTTCGGCGCCAACGACATCCAGAGCGACGCCGAGACCGGCGGCATCGGCGTCGCCGTGGCGGACAAACCCGAAGGGCCGTACAGCGACGCGTTGGGCAAGCCGCTCGTGGACCGGTTCGTGAACGGCGCGCAGCCGATCGACCAGGACGTGTTCGTCGACACCGACGGGCAGGCCTACCTGTACTACGGCGGGTGGGGCCACGCGAACGTCGCCAAGCTCAACCGGGACATGACCAGCCTCGGGCGGTTCGACGACGGCAGCACGTTCAAGGAGATCACGCCCGCGAACTACACCGAGGGCCCGCAGATGGTGAAGCGGGGCGGCAAGTACTACCTCATGTGGTCCCAAGGAGGGTGGACCGGCCCGAACTACTCGGTGTCCTACGCGATGTCGGACTCGCCGACCGGGCCGTTCACCGAGGTCGGCAAGGTGCTGCAACAGGATTCGGCCGTCGCGACCGGCTCGGGCCACAACTCGGTGGTCAACGTCCCCGGCACGGACATCTGGTACATCCTCTACCACCGCCGCCCGTTGAGCCGGTCCGACGCCAACCACCGACAACTCGCCTACGACCGCCTGCGGTTCGCGGCCGACGGCACGATCCAGCCCGTCACGATGAAGGTCCAGGACGACTTCGGCGACGACAACGCCTTCGGCTGGACGACCTACGGCGGGACGTGGTCCGCGGCGGGCGGGCGGTACACGACCACGGCGTCCTACGGCGGGAAGTCGTTGTTGGACACCAACTTCGCGAACTTCACCCAGGACGCCGACGTGACGCCCACGGGCAGTCGCGGCGACGCCGGGCTCGTGTTCCGCGTGACCCAGCCCGCGACCGGCACGGACAGCTACCGCGGGTACTACGCCGGGGTGAGCCCGACGGGCCGCGTCGTGCTGGGCAAGGCGTCGAACAGCTGGACCCAGCTGGCGTCGACCCCGATGACCATCACGCCCGGTGTCCGCCACCACCTGCGGGTGGAAGCGGTCGGGTCGTCCATCAAGGTCTACGTCGACGACCTCGTCTCACCGAAGATCAACGTCACCGACACGAGCTTCACCAGTGGCGCGAACGGGGTGCGGGTGTTCGACACCGGAGCGGTGTTCGACAACATGGCCGTGGCCAAGCGCTGATCGGCGTACTCCGGCGACTGTCGGTGGGTGGGGCTACCGTCGTGGACATTCGGAATCCGGCACGAGCAGGAGGAGATCCATGACGACCCTCGACAACCGACCCAACAGCGCGCTCCTCGTGGTGGACGTGCAGAACGGCGTCGTGGACGAGGCGCACGAACGTGACGCGGTGGTCGCGAACATCGCGGGCCTGGTCGAGAAAGCACGACAGGAACAGATCCCCGTCGTGTGGGTCCAGCACTCCGACGAAGGCCTCGTGCGGGGCAGCGACGAGTGGCGCCTGGTCCCGGAACTGACCCCGACCGACGCCGAACCGCTGGTGGAGAAGAACTACGGCGACGCCTTCGAAGCCACCACCCTGGAGGCCGAGTTGGCGGGCCTGGGCGTGGGACGCCTGGTCGTGGTCGGCGCGGAAACCGACGCGTGCATCCGCTCCACACTGCACGGCGCGTTCACCAGGGGCTACGACGCAACCCTGGTCAGCGACGCCCACACCACCGGCGACAAGTCACCGTGGGGAGCCCCGTCACCGGAACAGGTCATCGCCCACACGAACCTGTACTGGGGCTTCCAGGCCGCACCGGGCCGGAAGGCCGGAACGGTGGTTACCAAGGAGGTCGCCTTCGACACCACGGCGTGATCGGGGGCAGGTCTTCGTCGGCGGGGCTTGGCCCCGCCGACTACCCCTGCCTTCGCAGCGTCCGGAGGTAGCGGGCAAGTGGTGGTGGCGAGAGGACGGTTGCGGGCGCGGGGCAAGTAGCGGCGGCTGCCGTGACCGGCAGCGCGCCACGGGTGACGGGCCGTATGTGGCCGGTCGCAGGCCACGGTTGGCGGGTGGGCGGTAGCGGCCGCCGGTGACGGGTGGCCAGTAGCAGGCCGCTGGTGGCCGGTGACAGGCCCCACCCAGGTGGCCGGTAGCCGGTAGCCGCATCCGTTGGCTGGTGGGTGACTGCGGCTGTGGTGGGCCGGGGGGATCGTTCTTGACCGGTTAGAGCGCGCGGGCTCCTGTCGCTGTGGAGAACCTGAACTCGATGGTCACTGGGACCTCGTCCAGGTCCAATGCTTGGCGTAGGCGTGGCAGGCCTTCGGTGTCGATCTGTTTGCGGATGGCGGACAGGTCGCTGTCCTGTTCGGCGCTGACCACCATTGCCAGTGCGGGAGCTTGGCGGTGGCCTGCCAGGGTGGCGCGGACAGCGTGGACCCCTGGATAGGCGGTCACCTCGTCGATGAACGGGGCGATGGCGGCGCTGGCGGCCAGTTCGGTGCGGCCTAGGGTTGGGTCCTGCTCGTAGCGCCAGGTGTGGGTTTTCGGGCTGCTGGTCAGTTGGGCGAGGATCCAGCGTAGGCAGAGCAGGCCCAGGACGGTCGCGACTGCTGCCACGACGTACCAGGCCCACGTGGGCAGGTCCAGCAGAGGTGGGGTCAGGGGCGAGTCCGGTTTGAGGACGGGGAGCAGGTTGTAGTGGGTCAGGACGGCGAACGCTCCCCCGGCCAGCAGGACGAAGCCGAGCATGCCCAGCAGGACACGGTTGAGCCGGGCAGGGCGGTTGAGGTTCGTCATGACGCGCTCCTGGCGGCCTTGATCTTGACTTTCAGGTCGGGGCGAGTGGACGGGCTGATCTCGTCCAGTCGGTGGTTCAGCGAGGCGCGCACCGCATCGGCCAGTCCGTCGGTCGTGGTGCGGTCCGTGCGGACGACGGCGGCGACCTTGCGACGTCCCAACGACACCGTGGCTCCGCTGACCCCATCGACCGAGGTGGCCGCCGCACGCAGCGTGCTGCGGTAACTGCGCCGAGACGCGCCGGAGTCGATCGTGGCCTCGCCGTTCTCCAGGGGCAGCACGGTGGGCGTGCCGGGCAGGAAGGCGGCGAGCAGCAGGATGAGCCCGAGTGCCGCCGCGACACCACCGACGATCAGGGGGGCCAGGTCGTTCCAACTCGTCGCGTGCACGGCGTCCGCCGCGACGCGGTAGTCGAGCCACGGGGTGCGGCCGAGGATCGTCTGGATCGCGACCGTGGCGACCAGCACGCAGGCCGCGAGCAGCACGACGGCCGTCAACACGGCCGGAACGCTACGGCGGGGACGGCGTTTCACAGGACCCTCCTGGTTTCGGCGACAGCGCCGCGCAACGCGGTGATGGTGATGTCCACTCGGGACACGGTGAGGCCGGTCAGTTCCTCGACGCGCCGCACCAGGTGCGCGCGGGCAGCTTCGGTGGTGCGGGTGACCGACGCGGGATACGCCACGGACAGCCGGACGACGAGCGAGGCCACGCCGCCGCTGACCGTCGCGGTCACCTTGGCCGAGTGCTCACCGCCGTCCCTGCTCATGGCGACGCCGAGCATCCGCGTGGCCGATCCCCCGATCCCGTCGACCTCGGTGACGGCGGTGGCGGCGATCCGCTCGACCGTGCGATCCGAGATCGTCAACCGCCCGCGGTCGACAAGCGTGGTGGTCATGCCGCTCAGCCCCTGTCGCGACCGGCGAGCTGCGACAGGTCCAGCTTGCCCTCGAGCACCCGCCCGACGACCAGTCCGACGGCCCCGAACAGCAGAACAACGAGGAAAGCGCCGAACCCGCCGAAAGCGGCGGCCGAACCGAGAACGATGCCGGTCAGCAGACCGAGTTGGGTGGGACTCATGACTTCTCCCTTGTGGCGGACGGTGTTCAAATGGTGATGAGCAGGTGAACGTCACCACTGGCCGAAAAACGACCTCGCGGCACAAGACTCGCTCCCGGATTTCCGCTGGACGGCAAGATCGCCGACGGATTCAGCAAGAGCAACCCCGGCATTACACCTGTCCGAAACATCAGCGGCCGTCGCGGCTGAACGCTTGATGCGGAACTCCCTGTGCTCTGCGAGGGATTGACCACGCCAGCACCCCAGACGAGACGCATGCAGGACTTGGTGTCAAAGCCCGCCCGCCCCCGCTCCCCACGCCGGAGACCGAAGACATCCTGCCCATCCGGAACACCAGCGGTGGCTGCGGCGAGGGATGGGCGGGGCTTGCTGCCGAGCCCGGTGAGGGATCGGTCGTGGTCGGCGCTGGGAAGGCCGGGCCTGGCACCTCGCCTGGCCGAAGTGCTGGCCGCGGGCAGCGTGGGGTGGCGTGGGGTCACTGGACGCGGGTGGGAATGGGGGTGTCGGTGGTGTCGTCTTCTGTGGGGATGTGGACGTCGGTGACGTTGATGTTGACTTCCACGACCTCGAGGCCCGTCATGCGTTCCACGGCGGTGATCACGTTGCGGCGGACCGCGGTGGACAGGTCGGCGATGGAGACGCCGTACTCGACCAGGATCTGGAGGTCTACCGCGGCCTGCTTCTCGCCGACCTCGACGGAGACGCCCTGGCCCGCGCTGGAGGACGCGCCGGGGATGCGCTCGCGGATGGCGCTGAACGCTCGGGCCGCGCCGCCGCCCAGGGCGTGGACGCCGGAGATCTCCCTGGTGGCCAGGCCCGCGATCTTCTGGACCACGACGTCCGCGATGGTCGTCGAGCCCTGGGTGGCGGGGGCGGTGCCGTTGGTCTTCGCGACCTCGCGGGTGTGGGTGGGGGCGGTCGGGATCGGGGTGCTCATGGGGGCTCCTCTGGTCTTGGGCGTTGGTGTTCCTGCCTCTAAGACACAGCGGGTGGGGAAACGTCACGACCCGATCGTGTGATGTCTACAGACCGCGGCGGCGCGGGGGTGGTTCGTCGTCGGTCAGGTCCGCCAAGCGGTCGTAGGCGGCCAGCCAGCCGGTCGCCCGGTAGTCGCCGCGGCGGGTGAACACGGCCGTGCCGGTGTCGAGGCCCGGTTCGTCCGGGAACGGGGGCGGGAAGAGGACGTCCGTCTTCGCCTTCGTCGTGACGGCGGGGGTGCGGATCTTGCCGCGCCACGTGACGGCGGTCGCGCCGGCGATCCCGGTGACGGCCGCGCCGTCCGCGCGGTCGGTGATGGTCGCCGTGGTGACGCGTTCGCGCAGGAGGGCGGTGTAGCCGGCCTGGTCGAGTTCGCAGCCGGTCGGGGGCACGCCGGGTTTCCAGTCCGGCGCGCGCAGGCCGGAGCCGACGGCCGACTGCCACATCGCGGGCACCAGGTCCTTGGCGCGGGCGCGGGTGGCCATCTGCTCGCACAGCCACAGCAGTCGCCCCGCGCCGCGGCCGGGCGTGAGGTGGCGCCAGCGGACGCGCTGGTCCAGGTCGGCGGCCACGATCGCGATCCACGGGTGCACCGTGCCGAGCACGCCTTGGGCTGACAGCCAGGACAGGTAGCGGGGTGCCTGCTCCATGACCGGGTAGATCGTGGACAACGGGATGCCCGCGACGACCCGGCGGGGCGTGCGGGACTGCCGGAACAGGTGCGGTGACCGGGCGGCGAGGAGCAGCGCGGCCCACGCGAGGTCGCCCGGCGCGGTCGACGCGGAGGAGCCGAGGCCCTTGATGGACGTGGTGTGGGTGATGCGGGACGTCCGGCCGCCCGCCTTGATCGCCGTCGCGACCGCGGGGCGCACCGGCTCGGCGACCGGGACGCCCGCCAGTTCGGGCACCGCGACCGCCAGGACCAGGCTCAACGCCTCCTCGGCGGAGTCCGGGTCGGTCGGCACCGGGAGCAGGCCGAGGGTGCGGCGCAGCCGTTGGCCGGTGTAGGTCGAGACCATCATCCGGGCCGTCAGCCTGCCCAGGTCGGTCGTGGCCAGGACCAGGTCCTCACCACGCCGGACGCCGGTGAGGTGCCCCTCCTCGATCAGGAACTCCACGGCCGTCTGCACCGGCTCCAGGTCGTCGTCACCTTGGGCGTGGGCCAGGGTCTCCACCCACCACGCCTGCGCGTCGGACAGGGTGCCGATCCGGGCCTGGAGCACCTCGGCGAGGACGTGGTCGGCGAGGCTGTCGTAGATCCGCGAGTACACCGAGTACCCGGCGACCAGGCGGGTCTGCCACGCGGGCCGCTCGGTCTCCTCGGTCAGCAGGTACGACCAGCCCTGCGTCTCCCCCGCGCCGATCCGGCCGGCCCGGCCGAACATCTGCTGCACGGTCGAGGTGTCCATCGGCTCGCCGCCGATCTTCGTGTCGCGCACGATCACGGCTCGCGCGGGCAGGTTCACGCCCGCCGCGACGGTGGAGGTCGCGACCAGCACGTCCGCCTCCCGTGCCCGGAAGGCGCGTTCGGCGGCGTGCTTGTGGTCGTAGTCGGCGTAGTGCATCCGCACGCCGACCTCCGCGCACACCCGCGTCACCGCGTCGACGTCGTCGGGCGCGGCGGTGTGCACCGGTGCGCCGCGGGACGCGGCGACGGCCAGCGCGGTCGAGCGGACGTTCCGCTTGGAGCCGCAGAACACCAGCACGCTGCCCGCCTCGGCCGTGTGCCGCTCGGTCAGCTCCACGACGGCCTGCTCGCGCATCCGGTTGCCGCCCGCGAACCCCGTGCTCGCGGGGATCACCGGCAGCTGCCAGGTGACCCGCGACGGCCGCCACGCCGTCGTCACCAGCGTGGCCTGCAACCACTCCGCGACCTCGGCGGCGTTGGACACCGTCGCCGAGAGCCCCACGATCCGCACCGGCGACTCCGCGCCGCGCACCCGTGCGAGCAGCGCCTCCAGCAGCGCGCCGCGACCGGGGCTGCCGAGCAGGTGGATCTCGTCGACCACCAGGCAGCCGACCTCGCCGAGCGCCGCCTGCAACGACCCCGCGCGGCAGACCGCCTCGAACTTCTCCGTGGTCGCCACCCACAGGTCCGCCTCGCGGACCTTCTCGATGTCGACCGCGTACTCGCCGGAGAGGCGTTCCACCCGCAACCCGTTGCGGCGCCACGCTTCCAGCTCGGTGTTCAGCTCGTCGGTCAACGACCGCTGCGGCACCAGCCACGCGGCTTTGCGGCCCTCGTGCAGGATCGAGCGCAACGCGGCCAGCTTGCCGATGGTGGTCTTGCCCGAGCCGGTCGGCGCGGCGATCAGCAGGTGCTCGTCGGTGTCCAGGATGTGCGGGGCTGCCTGGCTCTGCGCCGGGTTGAGCAGCGGGAACGACAGGAACGGCAGCCACTCCTGCGGCACCAGCCGGTCGGCGGGCGTCGAGTCGGGCACGGTCGCCGGGTCGACCGGCTCGTGCAGGTCCCACAGCACCTCGAACGCCAGGAGCGCGGCCAGCGCCCCGTCTCCGGTGACCGGGTCGCAGCCGTCGGGAACGAGTCCGCCCACCTCGGACAGCCACGCGCCCGCCACGACCGGCGCGAGCCGACCGTCCGGGCCGACCGAGGAGACGACCTCCTCCTCGATCCAGTGCGCGACGGACCGGAACGGCACCTCGGCCTGCTTGAGCCGCTCCCGCAGCCCGTCGAACCGGGCCTGTTCGGGCAGCACGACCCGCACGTCCGCGCCCGGTGGCAGGTCCGGCAGCTCCAGGTGCGGGTCGACGGTCTTGCGCCACCACACCAGCCGGTGCTCGGTCGACTCGACCAGCGCCGTCGGCAGCACCGGGATCGACGCGGTCGGGGCCGAGGCGACGGTGGTCGAGCCGGTGAGGATCGAGCGGATCCGGGCCGCCATGACCGTGGTCGACACCCGGCGGCGGATCGGGGCGGGGGGCTCGGCGGGTGGGGCCGGTTCGGGGTCCGGCGCGGGTGGTTCACGGCGCAGTGGAGGCGGGCTGTCGACCGGACGGCGCGTCGGCCGCGTGAAGGGTTCCGAGGGCGGCGCGAGAGGCTCCGAGCGCGGGACACGGGGTTCAGCCCGCGGAGCGTGGAGATCCGCCGCCGGGGACACGAAGTCCGACCGCGAGGCAGAACGTTCCCCCTGCGGAGACACGAGGTCGGACGGCAGGGCGCGGTCTTCCCACTGCGGCGCAACAGGATCCGGCCGCGGCACAAGAGGTTCCGCTCGTGGCGCAGGAGGTTCCGGACGAGCTGGTGGGGACCAGGTGTCGGGGCGTTCGAGGGCGGCGAGTTGGGCTTCCTCGCGCAGGCGGCGGGCCACCGACTCCGGGCGCAACTCCCCCAGCACCGCCCGCTGCGACAGTTGCAGCTCGCGCAGCGTGAACGACGCCGGGCACGTCGGGCAGACGACCGCGGCCTGGAGCTGCTGCCGCCCCTTGTGCGGGTGCGACCGGTACAGGCCGTGCAGCTGCCCGTCGCACCTCGGGCAGGGGCGTTCGACCGGCATCGGCGAGTGCTGCCACCCTGGTTCCGCGTAGCGGGCCATCGCGGGCTCCGGTCGCACGCCCCACCGCGCGAAGGCGACACCGGCGACCGACGTGTCGTTCGACGCCTGGTCCACCTGCCCCCTTCCGCTCACCGGAACCGCGATGCTAAACCAACCGGCCCAGCGCGGCCCGGACCCCGTTCACCCGCCGTGCGGCGGGGAACCGGGGCGCGGACGGGGTGTGCCGCCGGGACGTGCGGCGACACGGTCTCCTCGCTCTCGTCCACTCGGCTCCACGCTCCTCGACCATCGGAGCGCGGACGCTAACAGGGAGCACCGACAAGAACGGCGGCTCACGTCCCCAGCGCCGCCAGGTGGTCGTCACCCAACTCGACGTCGAGCGCGCCCAGGAACGCCTCGAACTGCTCCCACGTGCGGGTCCCGACGATCGGGACCACCGCCGGGGTCTGCCGCAGCAGCCACGCCAGCGCCACCTGGTTGCCGGTCGCGCCCAGGTCGGCCGCGACCTCGGCGACCACGGCCAGCCGCGCCTCGGAGTCCGGTCCGGCGTAGGTGTCCCACGTCCCGTGCGCGGCTCGGCGGTCCGGGTCGTCGTAGATGCCCTGGAGGATCGGCGAGTACGCCACCAGCGTCAGGTCCTCGTGCGCCGCCAGGTGGTCGAACAGCGCGGGCCCGGCGATGCCCGCCCGGTCGATCCCCGGCCGTGGCCGCAGGTAGGAGTGCTGCTGCTGCACCGCGACCGGGGCCGTCCACCCGTGGCGCTCGGTCAGTTCCCGGATCCGCTCCAACCGCTCCGTGCGCACGTTGCTCCACCCGATGTGCCGGGCCTTGCCCGCCCGGACGACGCCGTCGAGCGCCTCCAGTGTCTCCTCCAACGGGGTCGCCAGGTCGTCGACGTGCACGTAGTAGAGGTCGACGTGGTCCGTGCCGAGCCTGCGCAGGCTCGCGTCGATCCCCCGCCGGACGACGTCGGCACCCGCCCCTTCGAAGTGCCGGGCGGCCACGTCCCAGTCCGCTTTGCCGCTCGCGAGCGCGGCGGGCACGTCGGTCACGATCCCGCCGACCTTCGTGGCCAGGACGACCCGGTCGCGGTCGCCGCGGGCGAGCCAGCGGCCGAGCAGTTCCTCGCTCTCGCCGCCGTCGCTGCCCGCGTGCCACCACGCGTAGCAGTTGGCGCTGTCGAGGAAGTCGCCTCCGACGTCGAGGTACGAGTCGAGCATCCGGTAGGAGGTGGGTTCGTCGGTGTAGGTGCCCATGAGCATGCAGCCGAGCGCGACCTGGCTGACGGTGGTCCCGGTGCGCCCGAGTTCGGTTCGCTTCATCACGAGGACGACCGTAAGCCGCGATCGGTCTGGTGCTACGGTCCGTTTCCATGCCGGAATCGCAGACCAATCTGGGCTGGGACGTGCTGCTCGACCTGTCCGGCCCGGACGGCGGACCACGGCACGAGCGGCTGGCCAGGGCGTTGCGGGCGGCGATCCGCGACGGCGCGTTGCCGCTCGGCACGGCGCTCCCGCCCAGCCGTGCGCTGGCCGCCGACCTGTCCTGTTCGCGCTGGCTGGTGACGCAGGCGTACGCGCAGCTCGTCGCCGAGGGCTACCTGGCGGCGCGGACCGGGGCGGCCACCCGCGTGTCCTGGTCACCGGAGCGCGACGACCGGTCCGCGCCGGCACAGCAGGTCGCCGAGACCCCGCGCTACGACCTCGCGCCCGGACTACCGGACCTGCGGGCGTTCCCGCGCCGCCGGTGGGCCGACGCGCTGCGGGACGTCCTCACGACACTGCCTCACCAGGAGTTCGGCCTCCCTCCCCACGGCGGCCACCCCCGATTGCGCGCGGTGCTGGCCGAGTACCTGCGGCGGTGCCGAGGAGCCACGACCACCCCGAACGACGTGACGATCTGCGCGGGCGTGACGGAGGGCGTCACCCAGGTGTGCCGTGCGCTCGTGGCCGCGGGGATCACGCGGATCGGCGTCGAGGACCCGAGTTGGGGGCGGACCCGGCAGGCCGCGATGGAGGCGGGGATGGACGTGGTGCCCGTGCCGGTCGACGACGACGGGCTGCGGGTCGACCGGTTGCGCGGCCTGCGGGCGGTGATCGTGACGCCCGCCCACCAGTTCCCCACCGGCACGGTGCTCGCCCCCGCGCGGCGATCCGCGCTGGTCGAGTGGGCCCGTGAGGTCGACGGGCTGGTCCTGGAGGACGACTACGACGCCGAGTTCCGCTACGACCGGCGGCCGGTCGGCACGGTCCAGGGCATGGCTCCCGGCCACGTGGCGCTGTTCGGATCGGTGAGCAAGACCCTGAGCCCGGCGCTGGGGATCGGCTGGTACGTCCTCCCGCCCGCGTGGGCGTGCGCGGCCGCCGCGACTCCCCCGGTGGTCGACCAGCTCGCCTTGGCGGCGTTCGTCGAGCGCGGCGGCTACGACCGGCAGCTCCGGGCGGTCCGGCTGCGGTACCGGGCCCGGCGGGACGCGCTGGTGGCCGCGCTCGCCACGCACCTGCCGGACGCCCGGATCACCGGTGTCGCGGCGGGCCTGCACCTGCTGCTGCACCTTCCGGGAACGCCGGACACCGCGTCCCTCGTGCGCCGGGCCGCCGCCGAGGGCCTGCGGCTGGTGGACCTCGACACCTACCGCGGCACGCCGGAACGGGACTCCACCCTCGTGCTGGGCTACGGCAACCTGGCCGACTCCGCGGTCGGCGCGGCCGTCACGCTGCTCGCCGCGCTTTATGACGGCGGTCACCTCGCGTCACGCTGACCACGTCCTCCCTCGTCTGGTGGTCGACGGGAGAAGGGACGGGACGATGACCAGGATCGTGGTTCTCGGAGCGGGGTACGCGGGGACGATGGCGGCGGTGATCCTCGCGGCGCGCGCCAAGCGGCGGGACGACGTGCGGATCACGCTCGTGAACGCGTCGGAGCGGTTCACCGAGCGGTTGCGGCTGCACCAGACCGCGACGGGGCAGGTGACGGCCGACCTGCGGGTGCCGGACCTGCTGGAGGGCACCGGTGTGGAGTTCGTGAGCGGCTGGGTCACCGGGATCGACGCGGACGCGCGCACGGCCCGCCTCGACGACCGGCGGGACCTGCCGTACGACCGGCTCGTCTACGCGTTGGGCGCGGTCGCCGACACGGCCGCCGTCCCCGGCGCGGCAGAGCACGCCCACACGCTGGACAGCGCGCACGACGCCGCACTGCTGGCGGCCCGACTCGGCACGGGCGTGGTCGCGGTGTGCGGCAGCGGGCTGACCGGGGTGGAGGCGGCGGCCGAGATCGCCGAGCGGTACCCGGACCTGGAGGTCGTGCTGCTCGGCGGGCAGGAGCCTGGGGCGTCGCTCGGACCGAAGGCCAAGTCCCACCTGGACGCCGTGCTGGCCCGGCTCGGGGTGCGGGTGCGTGCTGGCGTCGAGGTGGTGAAGGTGCTGCCCGACGCGGTGGAACTCGCCCACGGCGAGAGCGTCCCGGCGACGGTCGTGCTGTGGACCGGCGGGGTCCGGGTGTCACCGCTGGCGGCGGCGTTCGAGGTCGACGAGCGCGGCCGGATCGTGACGGACACGGCGCTGCGGTCGGTGTCGCACCCGGAGGTGTACGCGGTCGGCGACGCGGCGGCGGTCCGACAGTGGCACGGTCTGCTGCACGGGACGTGCCAGAGCGGGATGCCCACCGGCGTGCACGCGGCCGTGTCGCTGCTGCGGGAGCTGGAGGGCAAGCGCCCCAAGGACTTCCGCTTCGGCTACTACCACGCGCCGGTCAGCCTCGGCAGGCACGACGCCGTCGTGCAGTTCACTCGACCCGACGGCGCTCCGAGGCGGTTCGCGCTGACCGGTCGTCCGGCGGTCTGGTACAAGGAGACGGTGAGCGCCGCGCCGTGGCCGACGTACGGTCGGTTGAAGCGGTTCCCGCGCGTGGGCTCGATCTGGCCGCGGGGCGGGCGATGAGCGAGCACGTGTTCGACGAGCACCGGAACCTGTTGTTCTCGGTCGCCTACCGGATCCTCGGCACGGCGGTGGACGCCGAGGACGCGGTGCAGGACGCCTGGCTGAAGTGGTCGGCGGCGGACCGCTCGCGGGTCGCGGACCCGAAGGCGTACCTGGTGCGGATCGTGTCGAACGTGGCCGTGGACCGGCTGCGGGCGGCGCGGGGTCGACGGGAGTCCTACGTCGGGCCGTGGCTGCCCGAACCCATCCTGACCTGCACCGACGAGCCGGACGCCGCGGAGTCGGTGTCCGTGGCGCTGCTGGTGGTGCTGGAGTCGTTGAGCCCGCTGGAACGCGCGGTGTTCGTGCTGAAGGAGGCGTTCGACTTCAGCTACGCCGAGATCGCCGACGCCGTCGCGCGGTCCGAGGACGCGGTGCGCCAAGCCGCTCACCGCGCCCGCGGCCACGTGCGGGCGCGGCGGCCCCGGTTCGCCGCCGACCGCGCCCGGCAGCGGGCGGCCACCGAGCGGTTCGTCGCCGCCGCGACCGGTGGCGACATCAACACCCTCATGGGCGTGCTGGCCCCGGACGTGACGTTGTGGACGGACGGCGGCGGCAAGGTGCGCCAGGCGATGCGGCCCGTCACCGGCGCGGACCGGGTCGCCACCTGGTTCGCGGCCATCGGCACCCGGCCGTACCAGGGCGTCGACCCGGCGGACATGGGCGTGGACCTGATGGAGCTCAACGGGAGCACGGGCGTCGTGTTCACCGGAGCGGGCCGGGTCATCGCCACGCTGACCCTCGACGTCGACGAGCGGGGCCTCGTGACGGCCCTGCACAACGTCGCCAACCCCGACAAGCTCGCCGCGGTGACCGCCGGGACCGTTCACCCCGTGGGAACCCGCCGCTGAGCGCGTGACCGTGGACCACCTGTACAGGTCCGGGAGCACGGAGCCGGTCAGTCGGGCCGCACGGCCGCTGCCGCTCGACGACCCGCCCGCGCCGATCGTCGACCGGAGACTGCCCGGCAGATGGACCGTCGGCGAGTGTTGGCCCACCAACCCAGGCACGCACTCGGAGGAACACCCATGCCCGCGCAAGTCACCGTCGGATCGTTCAGGAAGCACAAGGGGACCAAGGTGGTCGTCCTGGAGGTCGGACTCACCACCGGTGGCGCGAACGCCGTCAGGATCGCCCCGATCAGCACGGCCAAGCCGCGTACCGGCGCGCGTGCGGTCAAGGCGAAGACCTGGGTCGACGACTACTACGTGCTGCTCGACCAGGCGACGGTGGTCGAGGCCGGGGAACTGGCCGACCGCTGGACCGGCCCGTCCGGGTTGAAGCGCGACCAGATGGCCGCGGTCGAACAGGAATGGCGCAGGTAGTGGCCCCGGCCGGTCGCCGCCGCGTTCGACGGTGACCGGCCGAACGGCGTCAGCCCGGCAGCAGGAGCAGCTTCCCGGTGGTGCGCCTCGACTCCAGGTCGGTGTGGGCACGAGCGGCGTCGGCCAACGGGTAACGGCCCCCGATCCGGTGCGCGAGCGTCCCGTCGAGGAGCCAGCCGAACAGGTCCCCGGTGTGGGCCAGCAGGTCCTCGCGGGTGCGGATGTGGTCCTGCACCACGGGATAGGTGACGAGGACGCTGCGCGGCAGGGTGGTCAGGTCCACCGGCGGCTGGGCCGCGATGGTCTGGCCGTAGTACGCCAGCACGCCGTGGTAGCCCAACGACGCCAGGGAGTCGGCGAACGTCGTCGCGCCCGCGCCGTCGTAGGCGACCGCGACCCCCTCGCCGCCGGTGATCTTCCGGACCTCGTCGGCGAACCCTCCCCCGGTCGAGACGACGACGTGGTCGGCGCCGGCCGCGCGGGCGATGTCCGCCTTCTCCTCGGTGGACACCCTGGCGATGACGTGACCGCCGCGCGCCTTCACGATCCGGGTCAGCAGCAGGCCGACGCCTCCCGCGGCCGAGTGCACCAGGGCCGTGTCACCGGGCCGCACCGCGTAGGTGGCGGTGGCGAGGTGGTGCGCGGTGAGGCCCTGCATCATCACCGAAGCGGCCGTCTCGTCGTCGATGCCCGCCGGGATCGGCACGGCGGCGCTCGCCGGGAGCACGATCCGCTCGGCGTAGCTGCCCCAGGCGAAGTACCAGGCCACGCGGTCGCCCACGGCGAAGTCGGTGACGGCAGAGCCGATCGCGGTGACCGTTCCCGCGCCCTCGACGCCGGGAACGTGCGGCAGTGGTGGCCCGTACTGGCCGGTGCGCGTGCCGACGTCCATGTAGTTCACGCCCGCGGCGGTGATCGCCACGGCCAGGTCGTGCGGCCCCGGCTCGGTCGGTTCCACGTCCCGCAGGCGCAGGACTTCGGGACCGCCGGGGTGGTCGACGACGATCGCCTTCACACCCGTGCCCCCGTCTGCGAGGAGCGCACGACGTCGGCGACCAGGCGGTGCCTGCTCAGCGCGTAGTCGAAGTCGGGGACGGTGTGCGTGCCGTCGCGGAGGTCGGCGGCGAGGTGCGCGTGGAGCGCGGCGACGTTGCGGGCCGGGCCGGTGAGACCGGTGGGTGGGAGGTCGACCGGGGTGACGGCGGTGTCGCCGCCGCGGCCGATCGCGAGGGAGAGGTCGGCGACCTGGACGTTGCCCCAGCCCGCCGTCAGGACGAGGTCGCCGTCGGTGCCGTTGATCTCCCAGCGGAAGTTGTCGCCGCGCGAGGTCCCGCCGCGGTAGGTGACCGAGGCGGCGGCCCCGGAGTCGAGCGTGCCGATGAGGGACACCTGGTCCGGCGCGGTGACCGGGACGACGACACCCTCGTCCGCGATGGACACCACGTCCCGGCCGACGACGAGGTTGGCCGAGAACTGCGCGAACTCGCCCAGGGTGGTGGTCAGGGCGTCCACGGCGTGCACGACCGCGCCTTCGAGCAGGGTGGAACCGCTGGCGCGGTCGTACCAGTACGCCTTGGAGCGCACCGTTTCCGGGCCCCACACCATGCCGGACCCCACCAGCACGGTTCCGAGCACCTTGCCGATGTGCCCGTCCCGCACGAGTTCGCGGGCACGGACGATCTCGGGCGCGTAGCGGCCCTGCAACCCGACCGCGGTCCGCACGCCTGCCGCCCGCGCCCGTTCGGCGAGGTCCTCGGCTTCCGCCAGGTCGACGGCGAGGGGCCACTCGCTGTAGACGGTCTTGCCCGCGGCGATCGCGTCGGACACGAGTTCGTGGTGGTGGGCGACCTTGACCGCCACCACCACGACATCCACGCCGGGGTGCGCGAGCAGGGCGCGGTGGTCGTCGAACGCCGCCTCCACCCCGAACTCCCGCGCCGCCGCGTCGGCCGACTCGCGCCGCGAGGTGCTGATCGCCCGCAGCTCGAAGTCCGGTGACGCTCGCAGCGCCGGGACGTGGCTCAGCGAGGCCCAACCCCCGATGCTCGCCCCGATGACGCCGACACCGATCTTGCCCATCAGCTCTCCTTAGTGGAACGTTCGTTACAGTATGCGCGCAAGGCAAAAATCTCCCGACGAGGGAGGTGATTCAGCGCAGGCAGTCCAATGTGACGTCGACGGTGCGCAGCAGCGCGTCCCGATCGGGGTCGATGGCCCCCATGACCCGCAGCCCTTGCATCGCCGTGACGAGGAACCGGGCGATCCCGGAGGCGTCGCCGCGGTCCGGCAGTCGTCCGGCGGTCCGCGCCCGCACGACCACGTCGAACAGCGCGTCCTCGATCGCCGCCGTGGTCGCCTTCAGCCGCGCGGCCACGGCCGGGTCCTGGTGCGCGCGTTCCATCGCGGCTCCCGCGACCAGGCACGCCCGTTCACGGGCGTCGCGCACGATCTCGTCCACCAGCCCGACGAACACCTCGCGAATCAGCTCCGGGCCGGGTTCACCCGCCCGCAGCGCCTCCGCCAGCGGAACGGCGAACCGCTCCCGGTAGCGGTCGACCGCGGCCAGGTACAGCTCCTCCTTGCTGCCGAACGCCAGGTAGAGCGATCCCCTGCCGATCCCGGTCGCGTCGACCAGGTCCTGCACGGACGTCCCCTCGAACCCCTTGCGGCGGAACGCGGACATCGCCGCGTCGACCGCCGCCCCGGTGTCGAACTCCCTGGTGCGCGCCACAAGCGGAACAGTAGCCATTACTGGAACGCTCAGTCAAGTTTGCCAAGCGGGCAGCTTCTACCGGTGGTTGCACAGCTCCAGCGGCGCGCCCTCGGACGTGGTGCACGGCAGGTAGCCCGCGTCGGTGAGCCGCGCCCTGGCGCTGTCGTGCCGGAGCACGTAGTCGACGAAGCTCGCGGCCACCGTCCCCGGCTCGGGCTCCTTCCTGGCGTACAGGTACTCCACCGTCCAGAACGCGTAGCCCGACTCCGCCCCGACCGCCGGGTCGAACGCCTTGCCGTCGACAGTGAGCGCGGTCAACGGCCCGTCTTTGCGGGCCTGGGCGACCGACTGGGCGTCCGCGTAGCCGATCGCGCCCTCGGTGCGGCCGACCTCCGCCGCCACCTCGGGGTTGGAGCCGCGCTCGCAGCGGATCGTGGCGGCGCTCGGCACGCGGTCCTTGGTCCGGCAGCCGTTGGAGGACAGCTGCCCCTCCCCCGTGCCGAGCACCTTCTGCTCGAACAGCTCCCTGGTGCCCGACTCGCCGCCGCGGCCGACGATCCGGATGGGCAGCGACTCCCCGCCGCGCACCTGGTTCCAGTCGGTGACCGAGCCGTCGTAGATCGCCCGCAACTGGGTGCTGGACACGGTGTCCAGGCCGACCGAGGCGTTCACGATCACGTGGAAGACGACGATGCCGACCTGCTCGGTGTGCGGCGCGGAGCCGTCGACGTCCTGCTTGCCGTCGGCGAGCGCGAGCAGCCCGAGGTCGTCGGGGCCGAGGGCGGTCACCGCGCGCACGCCCTCGACGCTGCCGGTGGCGGTGGCCGTGACGTGGGTGCCCTTGTCCGCGCAGGCCCGCTGGTAGTCGTCGGCGATGGCCTTCATCGTCGGCATCACCACGCTGGACCCCTCGACGCGCAGCGCGCCGGGGACGCACACCACGCCCGAGTCGGCGGCCTGCGGCACGAACACCAGGCTGAGCACGAGGAACACCGTCAGCAGCACGGCGAGTCCACCGGTCAGCCTGGGCAGCGTGATCAGCCGTTCGCGCTTCTCATCCTTGAGCAGCCCGTTGTCCTTGAGCTTGCCGGTGAACTCGATGTCCTTGCTCACGCCGCTGTCGTCGGGTTCGCGCAGGATGACGACGAGCTTGAACTTCTGCTTGCGCCGCAACGACAACTGCTCGACGCGGACGCCGTGCCACTGGGACTCGACCTCCACCTTCGGCCCGCTGGTCGCCCCGACCCACCGCGACATCCACAAGGGGAGCCGTTCGCGGACGGTCCGAAGGCTGTCGCGGTCGACCGGCTCGGGAACCGTGCCGCCATCCGCGCCGAAGAACCTCAACCCCGCGCGGACCTGCTCGCGGATCGCGTCCGTGCTGGCCTCGGACACGCGGGCGTTCCACACGACCCGGCGGCCGAACGTGAACGACAGCGGGCGCTCGAAGTCGTCGGAGTCGATGTCGTAGCCGCCGGTGTTGCGGATGCGGATCACCACGATGCTCATCCGGTCCAACAGCTCCGCGACCTGGTAGAGCTGCCGCTGACTGGCCTTGGCAGGCTCGGTCCCGTCGTGCAGCTTCTCCAGGCCGAGGCCGATCTTGGAGTTGTACAGCACCCGGTAGGTGATCCGCTTGCGCCGGATCAGGAAGCGGTCGACGAACGGCGTGGCGATCAGCAGCGCGATCCCGAGCACGACGTTGCCGGGCCCGAGGAAGTCCAGCACCGACCGCAACGCCGTCAGCACGACCACGGACACCCCTCTCACGAGCACTCGGACCGATTCTCGGCAGCCGACACCCCGGTGGACCGGGCTTCGACGATCCGTTCACCCGGAGTTCGACTCCCGGCCACCCACCGACTCGCCTCGTCAGGATCGGAGCCCGATCGAGTCGACGACGAACCTCGTCAGGGTCGCCGCCGACCGCTCCACCGGCTCGTCCGACGTGTCGATCCTCAGGTCCGGAGCGGTGGGCGCCTCGTACACCGCGTCGACACCGGTCAGCCCGGTGATCTCGCCACGCAGGTGACGCGCGTACAGCCCCTTCACGTCCCGCCCGCGGCACACCCGCAACGGCGTGGCGACGTGCACCTCGGCGAAGCCGATGCCCTCGGCGGTGTGCGCCTCGCGCAGTGCCCTCCTGGTGTGCGCGTACGGGGCGATGGCGGCCATGAGCACGACGACTCCGTTGCCCGCCAGGAGCTTCGCGACGAAGCCCATGCGCGCCAGGTTCCGCTCGCGGTCCGTCCTGGACAGGCCCAGTTCCGGCCAGAGTTCGCGGCGGACCACGTCCCCGTCCAGCACTTCGCACCGGTACCCGACCGACCGCACGGCTGTCAGCGCGGCGGTGGCCAGGGTGGTCTTGCCCGCGCTGGGCAAACCCGTCAACAGCAAGGTCAACCCCTGATCGGGTCCCGCGGGCATCTCGCGCCGCTCAGGC
Source organism: Umezawaea sp. NPDC059074 (assembly GCF_042738955.1). Classification (NCBI taxonomy): domain Bacteria; kingdom Bacillati; phylum Actinomycetota; class Actinomycetes; order Pseudonocardiales; family Pseudonocardiaceae; genus Umezawaea; species Umezawaea sp. NPDC059074. The sequence continues at coordinate 47,159 of NZ_JBHYHC010000048.1, read as the reverse complement.
CCACGGCGCGGTCGGGTACCAGGGGATCAGGTCACGGCGGGCGAGCAGCCGCACATCCCAGTACAGGAACGTGAAGACGCCCATGGTGATCAGCGCGACGCCGGTGATCACCGCCAGCCTCGCGGGCTTCGCGGCCAGCCAGCGGCGCAGCCCGCCGCCGAACAACGCCGCCGTCACCACGAAGACCAGCGCGAGCACGACGATGTTGCCCAACGACTGGAGGCAGAACGCCGCCGCGCCGTAGAGCGGGTTGCCGCTCTCCGCCGCGTCCCTGAACAACTGGCGGAACAGGCCGAAGGGCCTGCCGATGAGGAACCCGCCGATCAGGACACCCATGAACACCAGGGGAACCTGCGGGTGCCGCCGCGCGACACGGGCGAACGGGTCGCGGACGACACCCAGTGCGGCGAGGCCGAGGTAGGTCATGGTCAGCCCGATCACCCCGAACACGACCATCGACTGCACGCTGCGCCCCGACAGGCCCGCGGCGTTCTGCGCCGTGGAGAACTGGGGCATGGAGGCGCCGACCAGCCCGACGACCGCCCCGTACACGGCCGACACCGCGAGCATGCCCACCGAGAGCCAGACCAGCGGTTTCAGGGAGCCGCGGATCCGTTCGGCGCGGCTGCCGGAGTCGCCCAGCATCGGTGCGACGGCACCGAACGCGGCGATGTTGCACGCGGTGAACGTGCCCGCCAACCCGGTGACGAACGCGAACACGACACCCCCGACCGCACCCGTGATCGGCTCGGCCTTCGCGTCGTGGCCCAGCAAAGTGTTGGCGACGGTGTCGCCGATCGTCGAGTCCACGAACTCGGCCGACCACACCACGGTCAGCAGGAAGCCCGCCAGCACGCTGAGCAGGATGACCAGACCGCGGCGTCGGGGGAAGTGCCCGGTGACGAACGCGGACGTGGCGACCGGTCGCACCGGCGTGAGCTCGGGATCGTCCCTCAGCATGGTGGTCTCCTCCAGGGAACGGGTGCGGACGCCGGTGACCCCGTCGTGGACGTGGTCGGTCGGCCGCACGGTGTGGTGGCAGGCGTTTCCCATCGATCGAGTCGTCTTCGTCTTTCGGCCGGACCGGGTGTCCTCGGCGTGGTCGCACGCCGAGGACACCGGCGATCAGGAGACCTTCACGGTGCGCTCGTACTCGTCGTGCACGGCTGCTTCGAGTTCCCAGACGGTGCCGACGTCTCGGCCGTCGAGGTGGGCCTCCAGCAGGTCGAGCACCGCGTGCCAGCTGGACCCGGTCTGCGCGGCCAGTTCACGGTCGTCGAACACGTCCGTGTACACGAGCGCGGTGTCGTCACCGTCCGCTGTGAGCTCCCAGCGCAGGATCTCGTCGCCCCACGTGTACTCGAGCACGCGCGGTGCGTCGTGGACGACCACCTCGCCCTCGGAACTCATGTCCTCGTCGTCCGGGATGCCCATGTGCTCGCGCTGGTCCGACGTCATGTCGAAGCGCAGCTTGGCGCCCTCGGTGAGGTCCTGGTTCACCACTCCGGGGAACCAGGCCGGGAATTCACTCACCTTTGTGATAGCGGACCACACCCGTTCGGGTGAGTGCGACAGGCGTCGCTCAAGGCGGAGCACCAGCCGTCCGTCGTCGGTGTTCTGCACAGTTCCCAGCAAATCCACGACTCCTCTCAGGTTCGCGCCCTGGCCGGGACCGGTGGCGGTCGCGGCCCACCCCTGCGGACGCCGCGCAGCACGCTATCGAAGCCTCAACTCGACCGGTCGGGCAGGTGCGGTGTGATCACCCGGTCTCGAACATGCCGGAGCGCAGCGCGTCGGCCACGGGACTGCCGTCGGCGTTCGTCCCCTTCTCGACCACCGCGAGGTTGTGGAAGAGGTGCACGGCGGCCACCGTGCGGTCGGTCGGCGAGGGTGGTCGGGCACCTGTCAGGAACTCCTCGTGGTGCAGGCCGTCGACCAGTCGCTTGAGGAAGCCGAACGTGTGGTCGGGCCTGGTCAGGTCGTCCTCGGAGCCGTTGAACATGAAGGGCCACAGTGAGGTTTGCAGGTCCTCCACGAAGTACAGGCCACCGTGCCGCAGCAACGGGAACAGGATGTCGAACGACGCGATCACGTCGGTGCTCACGTGGCTGCCGTCGTCGACGACGACGTCCGGCGGCCCGATCCGCTCGACCACGGCTTCCAAGGCCCGCCGGTCCGACTGGTCCGCTTGGACGGTCAGCACCCGCGGTTCCTCCACGGCGCGCTTGTCCACCACGTCGACGCCGCAGACGAGCGCGCGGGGGAAGTAGTGCTTCCACATGCGCAACGACTCGCCGCCCGCCTTGGGGTCGTCGTAGCCGCCGACGCCGATCTCCAGGATCGTCAGCCGCTGGTCGCGCAGCCGGTGCAGGTACTGCTCGTACCGGACCGCGTACTGGTGCAGCGGCCCCCACTTGTCGGTGCCGCAATAGGCGGCCAACCGGTCCAGGCCGGGCCGGTCGCGGCGGTCCAGGACGTCGAGCACGCGCTGGGGCGGCGCGGCCCAGCGGTCGGGCAACGGTGTCCCCTCCCACTCCCGGCGCACCACCTGCGATCCGGGCCACGACACCGTGCGCGTGCTGGACGAGACGAGTTCACGCGGACCGTAGAGCGCGCGCACCGTCTCGCCCGCGTCCTGGGTGATGACCACCGGAGGCACGTCCGACGCCGTCTCTCCTGCCGGAATGGTGAGTTCCGCCGTGCGGCCCCGGTGTTCGAGGACGAGGACCGTGACGGCGAGCCCGCGGCAGGCGACCTCGTCGAGCCGGGCCCGGAAGAGGACTTCCTGGAACAGCACGTCCGCGACGGCGTCGAACCCGATGTCGGCGATCGTCGAGGAGACGTCGACCGACCGTGCTTCGGCGGCGTCCAGCAGATGCGTGATCAGGTCCATCCGCGCCCTCCCCGGCCAGGTACCGACCTCCTCACCTTAAGTACTTCTTCTGTTACCAACAAGTGCCAACTGCGATCGCCGACGCTGCCCTTCAGGAGGCTTTCTTTCCTGACAGGGAGCCAGTCACGCGGTTGACGCACCCAGGAGCGGTCTGCAATCGTTGCTTTTACTTCATGTATCGAATTCACCCGTGGTCGGCACCCGATCGGAGTACCCGATGCGTTTGCGCGCCATCCTCGCCGCCCTGTCGGCCGGAGCCCTCTGCGTCGCGGGTGTCGTCCCCGCGACGGCGGCGCCCCCGCTCGACTGGCGACCCTGTGCGCAGGACTCCTCGGTCGACTGCGCCGAGCTCACCGTCCGGATCGACCCGGCGTCGGCGTCGGACGGCACCACCACCCTGCGGCTCACCCGCACCAAGGCCGACCCGGCCCAGCGCGTCGGTGTGCTGGTCGTACCGCCGTCCACGAGCGCCTCGGCGCTGTCCGCCAGGCTCAGGACGGCCTTCGACGTGGTCACCTACTCGGAGCGGGTGCTGACCCCGGTCGACACCAGCGCGAGCTGCAAGACGCCGACCACCGTCGCGGCCTCCCCTCGCAACGCCCAGGAGTTCACCCACCTGCGAGCCGCGAACCTGACCGCCTTCACCGGGTGCGCCCGCCGGTACGGGGTCGCCTGGCAGCACCTCGACAGCGCCACCGAGGCCCACGACGTGGACGCCGTGCGGACCGCGCTCGGCGAGGACCGGATCAGCTTCCTGAGCACCGCGACCGGCGAGATCGTCGGGCAGGAGTACCTGCGGCTGTTCGGCCAGCGCCTCCGCGCGCTCGTGCTGGACGGCCCGACCCGGCGCGACCTCGCGACCGCGGCGGAGTACTCGGCCGCGCACGCCCGTGCCGCGGAAAAGGCGTTCGGCGCGTTCGCGGACTGGTGCGCGACGGCGTCGACGTGCGCGGCTCGCACGTTCGACCTGCGGTCGTTCTACGCCGAGACGATCGGCAAGATCGAGCGGGGCGAGTTCCGCGACCTGCGCGGCAACCCACTGGAGCTGACCGACTGGGCCTCCGTGGTCGAGATGAGCCTCGCGACGCCGAGGTTCGGCTGGCTGGACCTGGCCCAGCACCTGCGGGAGATGCACGACAGGTCGCTGCCGGTCGACACCAGGGCGGAGGCGGTCGCGCGGGAGGCGTCACCGGACTTCACCGCCCAGGCCGTCGAACCTGCACCGGGCCTCTGCCAGGACTGGAACCTGCCGATCACCACGTACGCGCAGGTGGGCGAGATCCGCTCGGCGATGGTGGCGGCGGCTCCGCTCACCCACGTCAACGGGCAGCGGTGGAGCGCCGTGCTGCGGTGCGTCGGCTGGCCCTTCCCGGCCGCGAACCCGCCGACCCCGACGCGCGGCACCGCTCCGGTGCTCGTCGCGTCCACCGCGTTCAACCCGGCGGCGCCGCCCGGCTCGGCCGAGGTCGTCGCGGCCGGGATCCCCGGCGCGACCACGGTGTCCTACCACGGGCCGGGCACCAGCGCCTACCAGTTCAGCTCCTGCGCCCGCACCGCGATCGACGACTTCCTCATCACCGGCAGGGCTGCGGCCGACGCAGGCTGCCCGGCCGTCTGGCCGTGACCCGCACCGGAGGGAACCCCATGCGTTCGCGCGCCTTCGTCGCCGCACTCACCACCGCCGTCCTCTGCGCCGCGGGACTCGCGCCCGCCGAGGCCGCACCGAGTCCCGGACTGTCCTGGCGTCCGTGCGCCCAGGACTCGTCACTCGACTGCGCGCGGCTGAGGGTGCCCGTCGACTGGGCGAACCCGCGCACCGGGACGATCACCCTCGACGTCAGCAGGCAGAAGGCCGCCAAGCCCGCGCAGCGCGTCGGGGTGCTGGTCCTGATCGGATCGCAGCCGCTCGCCAACCCGTCGCAGGCCCTGAAGGACCGGTTCGACCTCGTCACCTACTCCGCACGGCAGGAGGAGACCTGCACGATCGCCTTGCCGGGCGTGCCGTTCATCCCCACCGACGACGCCGAGCTGGAGGAGGTGCGCAGCGGTATGCGGGACTGGTACCTCGCGTGCGCCGAACAGGTCGGACCGGTGTTCCAGCACGACAACAGCGCGATCGTCGCCCGTGACGTGGACGCGGTGCGGGCCGCGCTGGGCGAGCGGCGGATCAGCCTGATGCACACGTGGGAGAACGAGATCGTCGGCCAGATGTACGCCGAGCTGTTCCCGCGGCGGATCCGGGCGATGGTGTTGGACGGCAACCTCGACCACAGCGCGCGCTCGGCGGTCGAGTACCTGGGGCCCAAGGCGGCCGGGGTGCAGGCGACGTTCGACGGGTTCGCCGACTGGTGCGACCGGACCCCCTCCTGCGTGCTGCACGGAATGGACACCCGCAAGGTCTACGACGAGCTGCGGGACCGGGCGGACCGGGGCGAACTGGGGCCGATCACGGCCGCGGACCTGTCCGGGCACGTGGGTTTCGCGGGCGACTACCCGCACCGGTACTTCGGTCCCCTCGCCGAGCACTACCTGTCGCTGTACCGGGGCAGCGGTCCCGACCCCGTGACGACCACGGGTTTCCGGCGCGGCCTGTCGGCGGGCAGCTTCTGCCAGGACTGGAACCTGCCGATCACCTCCTACTCCCAGCTCACCGAGATCCTCCGGGCACAGGACGCGGCCGCGCCCAACACCCGCATCAACCTCAACCAGTGGCTGAACGTGCTGGGCTGCGTCGGGTGGCCGTTCGAGGTCGGCAACCCCACGCACGAGTTGCGGATCTCGGCCAAGTCGCTGCCGGTGCTGGTGGTGAACGCCTACCAGGCGCCCGGACAGCCCGCCGCGTGGGCCGACTCGGTGGCGAGGCAGATCCCCGGCGCGGCGCACCTGGTGTATGAGGGCCCCGGCACGCTCGCCTACCAGGAGAGCCCGTGCGTGCGTGCGCACGTCGACGCGTTCCTGATCACGCTCGCGAAACCCCGTGTGCGCACGTGCGCGGGCCTCTGGCCGTCCCGGTGAACCCGATGGCGAACGAGCGGGGCGGCCGCGCGCTGGTCGTCGGAGCGGGCATCGGAGGCCTCGCGACGGCGCTGCGGCTGCGGCGCGGCGGATGGCACGTGCTGGTCGTCGAGAAGGCGCCGGAACTCCGGTGCGGCGGGTACGTCACGAACTTCTCGGGGGTCGGCTACGACGCGGCGGAGCACCTGGGGCTGCTGCCCGCGCTGGTCGGGGTGCGGCAGCCGATGACGGACCTGGTCTACGTCGACGAGTCCGGCGCCAGGCTGGCCGTGCTGCCCGCCGCGGCGAACGAGGCGATGATCGGGCCCCGCTCGCTGACCCTGCTGCGCGGCGATCTGGAAACGGTGCTGCACCAGGCGCTCGACGAGCAGGTCGACCTGCGGTTCGGCCGCACGGTGACCGAGGTGGAGCAGGACGGCGAGGGTGTCTCGGTGGTGCTCGACGACGGGACCCGGCACCGCGTCGACCTGCTCGTCGGCGCGGACGGCGTCCACTCCCCGCTCAGAGCGCGCGTGTTCGGCCCCGAGGAGCGGTACCGCGACGACCTCGGGCACGCCGTGGCGAGCATCGAGGTCGACCGGACCCCGGTCGAGGTGCCGCCGGTGACCACCATGGGCATCGGTCTGGTGGGCCGGGGACTCGGTGTGACGAGTCTGCCGGACGGTCGTTGCGCGGTGCTGTTCGCGTTCCGCAGCGACAGCGTCGACGCCGACCTCGCGGCGGGCGCGGCCACCACGTTGCGGCGGGTGTTCGGCGATCTCGGCTGGCTGGCGCCCGACCTGCTGTCACGGGTGGACCGGGACGAGTCCGTCTACTTCGACCGGATCTGCCAGATCAGGATGCCGCGCTGGCACGACGGCCGGATCGTGCTGCTGGGCGACTCCGCCTGGTGCGTGAGCCTGTTCGCGGCCAGCGGCGCGTCCTTGGCGCTCGGTGGCGCGAAGCTGCTCGGGGACCTCCTCGACGAGCACCCCGGCGACGTGCCCGCCGCGCTGGCGGCGTGGGAGGAGCGGTTCCGGCCGGTCGTCACGGCGAAGCAGAAGGAAGCCCTCCGGGCCACGGCCATGTTCGTCGCCCCCAGCGCCTTCGCGGTGAAGGTGCGCGCCGCGGCGTTCCGGCTGTCCGGGACCCGGCCGGTCGTCTGGCTGGCGCGGCGCTTCTTCGGACACAGGGAGACCGCCGCCGAGCGGACCTGACGCTCGGCGGTCTCCCCGCGCTCAGACGGTGGTCTCGACGCGCTGTTCCGGCTTCACCAGCCACCACACGAGTCCGACGATCGACAGCACCAGCACACCGGCGACGGTGAGCGAGGCCTGGAGACCACCGAGGAAGGCCTCCCTGGTCTGCTCGGTGATCACCGGGACCAACGACTCGGGTGTGCCTTCGGGGATGACGGTCACCCCCTGCCCGACGGCGTCGCCGGACTCGGCGACCCGGACCGCCACGTCCCGCGGCACACCGGCGGCCGCGAGGCCGTCGCCGAGGTCGGCGACGACGCCGAACTGGAGGATCGATCCCAGCACGGCGATACCGGGCACCGGCCCGACCGTCGCGGCCGTCTCGCTCACCCCGGCGGACACCCCGGCGAGTTCCTCCGGCACGCTCGCGAGCACCACTTCGGTCGCGACCGGGTAGATCAGGCTGATGCCGCCGCCGATCAGCACGAGGAACGGCCAGATCGAGTGGTACGACGAGGTCTCGTGCGCCGACGGCGCGATGGCGACCTGTGCCAGCCCGATCAACCCGGCCGCCATGGCCAGCGGGCCGATCGTCAGCGGGACCCTGCGGCCGTAGCGCTGGTTCAGCTTGCCCGCGAGCGGCCCGCACACGATGGACATCGCGGCCAGCGGCAGCAGCCCGAGACCGGCCTGCACCGGGGTCATCCCCCGCACGTGCTGGAAGTACAGGGCGAGGAAGAACCAGCTGCCGAACATGAGGCCGCCGCCGAGGAACATCGCCAGCACGCCCGCCACCACCGGCCCGGAGCGGAAGAGGCTCAACGGCACCAGCGGGCTGTCCGTGCCGCGTTCCCGGAACACGAACAGCGTGCCCGCGACGACCGCGACCGCCACCGCGCCGATCGCGCGGACATCGGTCCAGCCCACCACCGGCACCTGGGTGATGCCCCAGACGAGCGCGACGAGCGCGACGGTCATGAGCGCCACGCCGGGGAAGTCGAAGCGCTCCGAGGTCGAGGTCGGTTCGGAGCGGCGGACGGCCAGCAGCACGACGACGAACGCGATGGCGCCGGTGAAGACGTTGATGTAGAACGCCCAGCGCCAGCTCGCGAACTCCACCATGAGCCCGCCGAACAGCGGCCCGGCGAGACCGGCGACCGAGAAGATGCCCATGAACACGCCGATGGCGACCTTCAGCTTGTCCGGCGGGAAGGTCAGCCGCAGGATCGCGAGCGCGCTCGGCATCAGCATCGCGCCGCACACGCCCTGGAGCACGCGCCACCCGACGAGCGGGACGAGCCCGGTCGACAGGCCCACCAGCGCCGAGCTCAGGGCGAAACCGGCGATGCCCACGAGGAAGACCTGCTTGTGGCCGAACCGGTCGCCCAGCTTGCCCGCCGGGACGAGGAACGCGGCGAAGGCGAGGATGTACGCCGTCGTCACCCACTCCAGCTCGGACAGGCCGGTGCCGAGGTCGGCGCTGATCGCCGGGTTCGCGACGGTGACCACCGACATGTCGAGGCTGTTCATGGCGACCGCGAGCGCGAGCGCGATCAGCCCGAACCAGGCGCGGAGCCGTGGCGGTGGCTCGACGTCGGTGTCCCCCGTGGCCGCCTGTGCCTCCGCCGAGTCGTGATCCATCCGTCGTCTCTCCTCAGGTGCGGTGGGCGGGCGGGCCGCGGTCGACCTCTCGAACGCTACCGAAGATAGTACCAACGGTAGCGATATCGCTACCGTGCGCGAGCGGCTGATTCGGTCGCCGAGGTCGACACCACCCGTAAAGGACTATATGATTAGTTAGTAAAATGGTCGAGGGAGAGGGGTCCGTGCGGTGCGCGTCCTGGTCGTCTCCATCCCCGCCATCGGCCACCTCTACCCGCTCGTCCCCCTCGCCTGGGCGTTCCGCGCCGCTGGGCACGACGTCCTGCTCGCGACCGCGGAGCACGTCGAGCACGCGGAGCGCACAGGCCTGCGGGTCGCCGACATCGCCCCCGGCTACGACACGCCGACCGTGATGGGCCGAGCGCTCGCGGAGAACCCGGACCTCGCCCGGATGTTCCGGTCGGGACCGATGCGGGCCGAGTTGACCGACTGGGCGCCGCAGTTCGCGGCGGTCAACCGCCCCCTGCTGCCCGGCGTGCTGGAGCTGGCCGACTCGTGGCGACCCGACCTGGTGGTCTACGACCACGCCGCGACGTGCGGCCTGATCGCCGCCGACCGGCTCGGCGTGCCCGCGGTGCAGCAGGTCCTCGGCGTGTTCAGCACCGGCTCGCTGCACGTCGCCACCACCGAACTCCTCGCCCGCACGTGCCCGGAACTCGGGCTGAGAACGCCCGCCGACCCCGCGGTGGTCCTGGAGTACATGCCGCCGAGCATGCTCACCAGGGCACCGGAGGGCTGGTTCTCCCGGTTCGTCCCGTACACCGGCGGCGGCCGGTCCGCACCCGTGCCCGCCCACCACGAAGGGCGCCCGCGCATCGCGGTCACCCTCGGCACCATCGCCCCGCAGCGCCAGGGACTCGGCCAGCTCGAACCGCTGATCGCCGCGGCGGCCGAGATCGACGTCGAGCTGGTGCTGGCGCTCGGCGACGTCGATCCCGGACCGCTCGGCGTCCTGCCGCCGAACGTGCGCTCCGTCGGCTGGGAACCGCTGGACGCCCTGCTCGACACCTGCGCAGCCGTCGTCCACCACGGCGGCGCGAGCACGATGATGACCGCGATCAGCCACGGCCTCCCCCAGTTGGTGGTCCTCAGCCCGCACGACCCGATCAGACCGCTGATGGGCGAAGCCGTCAGCAGCCGCGGCGTCGGCGTCGTCGCCTCCCCCGACGAGGTGACCGCGAAGACGATCCACCGGTTGTTGACCGACGAGGCGCTGCACGAGGCCACCGCCGAGGTCGACGCCGAGAACCGAGCACTCCCCTCCCCCGCCGCCACCGCCGCGCGCATCCGCGACACGATCGGTCACCTCACCCCCGCACGTTGACCACGGTTCCACTCCGCGAGCCCTGGAAGGGCGGTGCTGTCCTGCCATGCGGTTCCTCTCCAACCCCTCCCGTCCGCGCGTCGCGATCATCGGGTTCGGCTACGTGGGCTCGTGCCTCGGCGTCACCCTCGCCGAGCGGGGGGTGAGCGTGATCGGCATCGACAGCAACGCCTCCCTGGTCGGCGAACTGCGGGCGGGCCGGTCCCCGATCCCCGAACCGGGCCTGTCGGACGCGTTGGCCCGACTGGCCGACGACCCGGCGCTGACCGTCACCACCGACCACGACCGGGTCCGGGACGCCGACGTCGTGATCATCACCGTGGGCACGCCGGTGGACGAGCACGGAGTGCTCCTGGTCGAGCAGCTGGAGGAGGTGTGCCTCCGGCTGTCCACGCGGCTGCGCGCGGGCCAGCTCGTCCTGCTCAAGAGCACCGTCTCCCCCGGCACCACCCGCGAAACCGTCGTCCCGCTGCTGGAGCGCGGCGGGCTGGCGCAGGGCAGGGACTTCGGGCTCGCGTTCTGCCCGGAGCGGCTCGCCGAAGGAGCCGCGCTGGCCCAGTTGCGCGAGTTGCCCGTCGTGGTCGGCGGCTGCGACGAGCACAGCACCGCGGCCGCCGCCGAGTTCTGGCGGCGCTCGCTGGGCGTCGAGGTGCACACCGCCCCGAGCGTGGAGACCGCGGAGGTCGTGAAGCTCGCCACGAACTGGTGGATCGACGCGAACGTGGCGATGGCGAACGAACTGGCCCGGTTCTGCTCGTTGTTCGACGTCGACGTGCTCGACGTGATCACCACCGCCAACGCCCTGCCGAAGGGCACCGGCCACGTGAACATCCTGCTGCCCAGCGTGGGGGTCGGCGGGTCGTGCCTGACGAAGGACCCGTGGATGGCGTGGCGGGCGGCCGCCGACCGGGGCACGGCGCTGCACACGGTGGAGACCGCGCGCCGGGTGAACGACGGCATGCCGGAGCACACCTACCAGACCATCAGGGACGAGCTGGTCAAGCTCGGCAAGGACCCGGCGGGCGCGACGATCGCCGTGCTCGGCGCGGCGTTCAAGAACGACACCGGCGACCTGCGCAACACCCCGGTGAAGCCGGTGGTCGACGCGCTGCGCGCGGAGGGCGCGACGGTCCGGCTGTTCGACCCGCTCGCCGATCCCGCGGAGATGCGCGCGCTGTTCGGCGCCGGGGCCGCCACCCTGCGGGAGGCCGTCGCGGGCGTGGACTGCGTCGCGGTCCTGGCCGGGCACCGCCTGTTCCGGGAACTGGACTTCGCCGAGCTGAGCACCGCGGTCACCCAGCCGTGCCTGGTGTTCGACGGACGCGCGTACTACTCGCCGGAGCGGATCGGCGAGCTGCGCGGGCTCGGGTTCGCCTACCGCGGTGTCGGCCGGTGAGCGCGGCGCGGGTCGTCGTCACCGGGGGCGCGGGTTTCCTCGGCAGCCACCTGGTCGAACGGCTCGTCCGCGACGGTGACGACGTGACGGTGTTCGACGTCGCCGAGCCCCCTCCCGACCTGGGGTGCGGGCCGGGTGACCTCCGGCGGGTCGCGGGGGACGTCAGGGACGCCGACGCGCTGGCGAAGGCCGTCGTCGCGGGCGTGGACGCGGTGTACCACCTGTCCGCCGTCGTCGGTGTCGACCGCTACCTCAGCTCGCCGCTCGACGTGCTCGACGTGAACGTCCTCGGCACCGGGAACGTGCTGCGGCTGGCCGCCCGCGTCGGCGCGAAGGTCGTGGTCGCGAGCACCAGCGAGGTGTACGGGAAGAACCCGGCGACGCCGTGGCGCGAGGACGCCGACCGCGTGCTCGGCAGCACCTCCACCGACCGCTGGAGCTACTCCTCCAGCAAGGCGGTCGCCGAGCACCTGGCCTTCGCCTTCGCGCGGGAGTCGGGGTCGCGGGTGGCGGTCCTGCGCTACTTCAACGTCTACGGACCACGGCAACGCCCCGCCTACGTGCTCAGCCGCGCCCTCCACCGCGCGTTGCTCGGCCTGCCTCCGTTGATCTACGACGACGGCACGCAGACGCGGTGCTTCACGTTCGTCGACGACGCGGTGGCGGGCACCGTGCTGGCCGGGCGCGACGACGCGTCCGACGGCCGCTGCTTCAACATCGGCAGCGACGTGGAGACCTCGGTCGCGGAGGCCGTCCGGCTCGTCGCGCGGCTGGCGGGCGCGGACCGCACGCTGACCGTGCCCGCGCGGGCGACGCTCGGCGCCGCGTACGAGGACATCCCCCGGCGCGTGCCGGACACCTCCAGGGCGCGGGACGTCCTGGGCTGGCTGTGCGCCGTCCCGTTGGAGGAGGGCGTCCGCAGGACCGTGGAGTGGGCGAGGCGCAACAGGTGGTGGGTCGACCAGGCGGTGGCGGACGGCGCCCTGCCCGCGGAAGGAGCGAACGGTGATCCCCCTGTTCAAGGTCGCGATGTCGGACCGGGCCCTCGACCGGGTGAGCGACGTGCTCACCAGCAGGCAGATCGGGCACGGGCCGAGAGCGGCTGAGTTCGAGCACGCGGTGGGCGCCCGGATCGGGACCCCGCACGTGGCGGCGGTGAACAGCGCCACGTCCGGCCTCCAGCTCGCACTGCGGCTCACCCCGGAACTGCCCGGCGACGAGGTGCTGACCACGGCGCTGACGTTCGAGGCGACCAACTGGGCGATCCTCGCGGCGGGCCTGCGGCCGCGCTGGGTGGACGTGGACCCGACGACGCTGAACATGGACCTGGCGGACCTTGAACGCAAGATCACCCCGGCCACCCGCGCGATCGTGGTCGTGCACTGGGCGGGCTACCCCGTCGACCTCGCCCGGCTCCGGGAGGTCGTCGACCGGGCCGAGGCGGCCCACGGCGTCCGGCCCGCCGTGGTCGAGGACTGCGCGCACGCGTGGGGCGCGAGCTTCCGAGGAGTGCCGGTGGGCAACCACGGCAACACCGCGGTGTTCAGCTTCCACGCGTTGAAGTTCCTCACGTGCGGCGAGGGCGGCTTGGTGGTGCTGCCCGACGCGGAGACGGCACGCCGGGCGCGCCTGCTGCGCTGGTTCGGCATCGACCGGACGGCGGACCGGGCGAGCGCGGACTACGACGTGGCCGAGTGGGGCTACAAGATCCACCTCAACGAACTCGGGGCGGCGATCGGACTGGCCAACCTGGACGACGTCGACGGCCTGGTCGCTCGGCACCGCGACCACGCCGCGCACTACGACGAGGTGCTCGACGGCGTCGCGGGGCTGAGGCTGACCGAACGCGCCGACGACCGCGAGCCGTCGTGGTGGGTCTACCCCGTGCTGGTCGAGGACCGGCCCGCGTTCCTGCGGAAGATGACCGGCGCGGGCGTGGCGGTGAGCGCCATCGTGCGGCGCAACGACCTGCACTCGTGCGTGCGCGAGTACGCCGCGCACCTGCCGCGCCTGGACGAGGTGCACGAGCGCGTGGCGCACATCCCGGTCGGCTGGTGGCTGTCCGAAGAGGACCTCGACCGCGTCGTGTCGGCGATCAGGTCGGGGTGGTGAGCGCGATGACGTGCTGCCGGATCTGCGGCTCGGACGTCCACGAGTTCCTCGACCTCGGCAGGCAGCCGCTCGCCAACGGGTTCCTCACACCGGAGGAGGTCGACGACGAGTACTTCTACCGGCTCGCGGTGGGCGCCTGCGAGGCGTGCACGATGGTCCAGCTCACGCAGGAGGTGCCCAGGGACCTCAAGTACCACGACGGCTACCCCTACCACGCGTCCGGCTCGGCCACGCACCGCGCGCACTTCGCGGGGGAGGCGCGCAGGCTGCTCGCGACGGAACTGACCGGCGACGACCCGTTCATCGTCGAGATCGGCTGCAACGACGGCGTCATGCTCGCCACCATCGCCCGCGCCGGGGTCCGGCACCTCGGTGTCGAGCCCGCGGGCGCGGTGGGGGCGCTCGCGGCGGCCAAGGGCGTCCGGGTGCGGCAGGACTTCTTCGACGAGGCCGTCGCGGAGGACGTCCTCACGAGGCACGGGCCCGCCGACGTCGTGTTCGGCGCCAACACCATCTGCCACATCGCCGATCTGCCGTCGGTGCTGCGGGGCGTGACCGCGCTGCTGGCCGAGGACGGCGTGTTCGTGTGCACGGAGCCGTACCTCGGCACCATCGTCGAAGGCGGCGCGTTCGACCAGATCTACGACGAGCACTTCTACTACTTCACCGCGCGGTCGGTGCGGGCGATGGCCGAGCGGTTCGGGTTCGACCTCGTCGACGTCGAGGAGGTGCCGTTGCACGGCGGTGAGATCCGGTACGTGCTCGCCCGCGGGGGGCGCCGCGAGCCCGCGCCGTCGGTCGCGGCGCTGATCGAGAAGGAGACCGCCGCCGGGCTCGCCGACCTCGGCACGCTCGGCGGGTTCCGCGCGGCGGTGGACCGCGTCCGCGCCGACCTGCCCGCGCTGCTGCGGGACATCCGCGACGCGGGCGGGACGATCGTCGGCTACGGCGCCCCCGGCAAGGTGACGACGGTGACGAACCTGTGCCGCGTCGGTCCCGACCTCGTGCCGTTCGTGGTGGACTCGACGCCGTCGAAACAGGGCAGGCTCGTGCCGGGAACGCACATCCCGGTGCGGCCGTCCGAGGAGTTCCTCTCCGCCCGTCCCGATCACGCGGTGCTGTTCGCGTGGAACCACGCGCCCGAGATCATGGCGAAGGAGCGGCGGTTCCGCGCCGACGGCGGCAGGTGGGTGCTCTACGTGCCGGAGGTGCGGGTGGTGTGACCCGGCTCAGGCCTTGACCCCGACGAACAAGCCCCGGCCCGAGAGCAGCCGGTCGTCGTCCAGGTGCTCGACGGCGCACCCCGCCCGGTCGAACGCGGTCGTGTACTCCTCGGCGGTGAACAGCCGCAGGTGCTGCACGTGCGTGAAGTGCCGGATGCCCGCCTCGTCCGCCACGACGTAGTGGGTCTCCTGGCGGACGACGTCGCCCGTCCGCCTCGACTGCGACACACGGGCCACCGTCTTGCCGTCCCCGCGCACCACGTCGTCGCCGACGTGGCCGTCGAGGAACCGCTCCGGCAGCCACCACGGCTCCACCACGAGCACCCCGCCGGGCGCCAGGTGGAGAGCCATGCGCCGGATCGCCTCGGTCAACTCGGCGGGTGAGGAGGTGTAGCCGACCGCGCTGTAGAGGCAGCACACGGCGTCGAACGTCCAGCCGAGTTCGAACCCGCGCATGTCGCCCTCGGTGACGGTGACGCCGGGCAGCTTCGCCGTGGCGACCGCGCGCATGTGCGGCGACAGCTCCAGACCCTCCACGTGGCCGAACGACGACCTCAGTGACGCGAGGTGTTCACCGGTGCCGCACGCCACGTCCAGGATGGACGACGCGGAAGGACGGCGGGCGCGCACGACCTCGGCGACGGCGGCGGCCTCCTCGGCGTACTCCTTGCCGCGACCGCGGTAGACGAGGTCGTACACCTCGCTCATCCGTTCGTCGTACCGGCTGTTGTCGACCAACTCCACGATCGGCCCCCGCTCCGCCCACCCAGCACCGTACATACTTTACTTTCAGATAGCAATATCGCGCGACAGACCTTGTCCGCGCAACAGGATCTCTGGTAGCAAGGGAAATCAGACAGTCCGCACTCGCGTGTAGATATCGGACTTTAAATCTTTCCGTCGACAACGATGAGGGGAGAGCGCGTGAGCGAAGCGCTCAGCCGGCTTCCGGTGGACGCCGACGTCGAAACACCCAGCGCCGCCAGGGTCTACGACTACTACCTCGGCGGCGGCCACAACTTCCCCGCCGACCGCGAGTTCGCGAACAAGGTCATCGCCGTCATGCCCGCCGCTCCCGAGGTCGCCCGGCTCAACCGCGCGTTCCTGCGGCGCGCGGTGCGGCACTGCGCCCGCGCGGGCATCCGGCAGTTCCTCGACATCGGCTCCGGCATCCTGACCATCGGCGGCGCGGGCAACGTCGGCGAGTTCGCGGCGTCGGTGGCCCCGGACTGCCGAGTGGTCTACACCGACATCGAGCCGATCGCGGTCGGGCACGGTCGAGCCGCGCTGGCCGACCACCCGTTCGCCGCGATGATCGAGGGCGACATCCGCGACCCCGACCTGCTGGTGGCCGACCCGGACGTGCGGGGCCTGCTGGACTTCGACCAGCCGATCGCGGTGCTGATGCTCGGCGTGCTGCACTACCTGCGCGACGACGAGGCGCCCCACGAACTGGTGCGGCGGTACCACGCGCTGATGGCGCCCGGCAGCTTCCTGGTGCTCTCCCACGGCACCGACGAGCACAAGCCGGAGCCAGTGCAGGCGATGATCGACCTGTCCAAGATCAGCCAGAACCCCGCGTACATGCGCGGCAGGCAGGACGTGGGCCGGTTCCTCGACGGTTTCGAGGTGCTCGACCCCGGCGTGGTGGTGCTGCCCGAGTGGCGTCCGGAACCGTCCGACGAGGTCGGCAGCGACCTGGCGCGGATGGCCGCGTACGCCGCCGTCGGCCGTCGGACCTGACCGGAACGGGAGGACCTGTGCACCCGACCGACGCCGACCTCGTCGACATCCCGACCGACAAGATGGAACTCGCGTACCTGGAGTACCGGTACGCGTGCTACGAGGTCCTGCACCGCGAGTGCGTGGCGCGCGGTGTCCTCGAAGCGCTGCGTGAACCCGTGACGCTGGACGCGTTCGCCGAGCGCGCCGGGGTCGTGCCCGCGAAGAAGCCGGTGGCCCGGCTGCTGCTCGACGTGCTGGTGGAGCACGACGACGTGCGAGTGGTGCTGGGTGAGCCCGCGCGCTACGTGGCAAGCGGCCGGACCGCGCGTCGGGCGCCCGACGACGAGCTGGTCGTGCTGGCCACCGGCAAGCGGTCGGTGGACGAGCTCGCGCACGGGCGGAGCTACTCCGGCATCCTCGCCGCCCTCGCGGTCGAGGGCAACCCGATCGCCGCGAACTACACCACCGGCTCCCCGCCGAGCATCGAGGAGATCTTCGTCCTGCCGTACTACCGGTACTGCCGGTTGCGAGCGGCGCGCGAGGTGACGGCGGCGGGGTCGCGGATCCTGGACCTGGCCTGCGGTCCGGGGCACGGGTTGCGCGAGCTGGCCGAGCGGACGCCCGACGACCAGCGCACGGTGCTGTTCGGCATCGAGCTGACCGAGCACTACGTCGCCGCCGCGCTGGAGCGCAACGCGGGCGACGGCCGGGTCCGGGTCGTGCGCGGCGATCTGCAGGAACCGCAGGACTTCCTCCAGGAAGGGTTCTTCGACGGCGCCACGATGATGGGCGCCTACCACTTCCTCTCCAGGCCGGACGCGTTGTGGGACACGGTCGCGCGGGTGCTGCGACCGGGCGGCGTGTTCTGCCTCGGCTACGTCCAGTCCCAGGTGGACAGTGCCGATCGCGCGCTGATGGACCTGCGGTTCGCGTTGCGCGAGCCGCCGGTGCACCGGACGACGCCCGCGCGGATCCGCGCGCTGGCGGAGAGCCGGGGGCTGGTGACCACACAGGAGTGGGGACTGGGCATCTGGAAGTGGTATGCCTTCGCCAAGCGGTGACGGGACGCCGTCACACGACCCGGTCCACCACCAGCAGCGCGGCGCCGAACCCGATCAGCGCCACGCCGGTGGCGACGAGCAGCACCCTGTTCACCCACGGCGTCGCGAGCCACCGCGACATCCGGTCCACCAGCGCGACGACCAGCACGGCCCACGCCAGCCCGACGGCGGCGTGCACCAGCGCGAGCAGGACCACCTGCCGTGCCGCCGATCCGGACGGGTCGACGAACTGCGGCAGCAGCGCCAGGTAGAACACCAGCACCTTGGGGTTGGTGACGTTGGACAGGAAGCCCTGCCAGAACACGCGTCGCCGCACCACGTCCTCCGGCAGACCGGACGCGGGCTCGGTGGTGGCCAGCGCGGCCCGCAGCGCCTGCACGCCCAGGTAGGCGAGGTACGCCGCCCCGGCCGTCTTGAGCACGGTGAACGCGAGCACGGACCCGGCGACCAGCGTCGCGAGCCCCGCCGCCACCGCGAGGCCCTGCGCGACCAGCCCGCTCACCACGCCCAAGGCCGCGCGCAGCCCGGCCTCGCGCCCGTGTTGGACGCAGCTCCGCACGATCAGCGCGAAGTCGGGTCCGGGTGCCACGACCACGAGCGTCACCACCGCGAGGTACTGCGCGAGGTCCGGCACCACGCACTCGATCATCGCAGATCCCGGGCCGCGCACCAGTCCCCGTCCCGGTGGCGGCGTCACGCGGAAGAGCGGTGGGCAGGATGACGAAGGACCTCGCGGCGTACCTGACCGGACGGCGCGACCGGCTGGTCGAGGAACTGCTGGAGTTCGTCCGGATCCCCGCCGTCGCCGAGGACGGCGGCCCGGCGATGCGGACGATGGCGGACCGGTGCGCCGCGAAGTGCGCCGAGGCCGGGCTCGACGTGCGGGTCGAGGACACCGAGGGCCATCCCGTGGTGTTCGCGTCCGGTGGGCCGCGCGACGCGCCGTTCACGCTGTTGACCTACGGGCACTACGACGTGTTCCCGGTGTCCGGGCAGCAAGGCTGGGACACCGACCCGTTCGACCCGGTGGTGCGCGGTGACCGCGTGCACGGGCGTGGCGCCGGGGACAACAAGGGCCAGTTCCTCTCGCACCTCAACGCGTTCCAGTGGTGGCAACGGGAAGCGGGCGGTCTGCCGATCCGGGTGAAGGTGGTCCTCGACGGCGAGGAGGAGCGCGGGAGTCCGACCCTGCCCGAGTTCGTCCTGCGCAACCGGGACGAGCTGGCCGCCGACCTGTGCGTCTACTCGGACGGGCCGATGCTGCCCGGCGACCGGCCCGCGGTGCTGTTCGGCGCGCGGGGTGGCCTCGCGCTGGAGCTGACCGCCACCCGCCCTGGCGGCCCGTTGCACTCGGGCAACTTCGGCGGTGTCGTGGCCAACCCGGTGCTGGCGCTGGCGCGGTTGCTCGCCGACCTGGTGGCGCCGAACGGCGACCTGCTCGCGCCGGGCGTCGACGACGGCATCGACGTGCTCACCGACACCGAGAGGCGCGCGCTGGCCGCGATGGAGTTCGACCCGGTGGAGTTCCGCGCGCGGACCGGCACGGCCTCGCTGCCCGCGGAGTTCGGCGAGTCCCACTACGAGCGGTTGCTGTGCAGGCCGTGCTTCACCGTCTCCGGCATCACCGGCGGCTACACGGGCGAGGGCGTGCGCGGTGTCATCCCCTCGACCGCCACCGCCAAGGCCGACGTGCGCCTGGTCTCCGCCCAGGACCCCGACGCGGTGTTCGAGTCCATCCGCGCGTTCGCCCGCGGGTACGGCGTCGACGTGGTCGAGCTGTTCGCCCAACCACCCTCTCGGACACCGCTGGACCACCCGTACGCCGACCTGGTGGCGCGGGCCCTCGCGGACACCACGGGCCGCGAACCGGTGCGCGTGCCGAGCCTCGCGGGCACCACACCGGACTGGGTGTTCACCCGGCTGCTCGGCCTGCCCGCGTTCATGGTGCCGCTCGCACCCGCGGACCAGAACCACCACGGGCCGAACGAGACCATGAAGATCTCCCTTTACCTGCAGGGGATCCGCACGTCCGCGCGCTTGGTCGAGGTGCTCGCGCAGAACGGGAGGGTGGCATGACCGGACTCGTCGACGGTGGGCACGACCCGGTGCTCGTGATCGTGTCGCCGCCGCGCTGCGGGTCGACGGCGCTCGCCCGCTCGTTCTGGCGCCACGACCGGTTCCGCTGGTACTGCCACGAGCCGTTCGACCTCGTCTACCACGCGGGCGCGGGCCTCGACTCCGTGCGCACCGCGCTGGCGAAGTCGCTCGACGACGACTCCCCCGGCGGGACCGGCCTGGTCGTCAAGGAGATGACGTTCCAGGCCCGCGGGCACCTCCCCGACCTGATGGGGCTCGCGACCCTTCCGCTGGTGTTCCTGCTGCGCGACCCGCGACGGGCGATCCTCTCGCGGGCGCGGCAGCGGGACCGGGCGGGCGACGAGCCGTGGTTCCCGCACCGGGAGTCCGGTTGGCACGACCTCCTGGGCGCGCTCGCCACCGCCCGCGAGCACGCCGTCCCGCACGTCGTCGTCGACTTCGACCTGCTGCGCGGCGATCCCGGCTCGGTGCTGCCCGCGCTGTGCCGCGCGGTCGGCGTCGAGTTCACGCCGAGGATGCTGAGCTGGCCGAGCCGCGGCGACCTCGACCTGGGGCAGCTCGGCGGCGCGCAGCGGCACTGGTACGAGCAGGTGCTCACCAGCACCGGGTTCGAACCGGAGCTCCGACCGCCGCCGTCGTCGGAGGAGTTCCCCGCCCGTGACGGGATGCGCGCCCACGTCGCCGAGTGCGTGGACCTCTACCGGGACTTCCTGCGACTGCCGGAGGCGTTGGCGCCGGACCGGCGCCCGTGACGGCCCGCTTCCACGGCCGCGTCCGCGCCGCCGGGACCGAGGACGTCCCGGCGATCACGCACATCTACAACCAGGCCGTGCACGACCGCGTGGCCACCTGCGACCTCAGCGACGTGGCCGAGGACGACCGGCACGCGTGGCTGCTGCGGCACACCTGGCCGCACGGGGTGTTCGTGGCCGAGGAGGCGGGCCGGGTGGACGGCTGGATGGTGCTCACCCACTACGACCGGAAGCCGTGCTTCCGGCGCACCGCGGGCTTCTCGACCTACGTGCGGCGGGAGGCCCGCGGGCGGGGCGTGGGCGGCGCGCTGCGCACGTTCATGATCGAGGAGGCTCGGCGGCGCGGGTTCCACGCGCTGGTCAACCGGGTGTGGGCGATCAACGAGGCCAGCGTCGCGTTCGCCAAGCGCTTCGGCTTCCAGCAGGTCGGCCACCTGCCCGAGGTGGTGGAGATCGACGGCCGGTACGTGGACTGCCTGCTGTTCCAGCTCCTCCTCTGACGCCTTTGTAGTATAAAAACAGATAGTGAATCCCGAGTGAGCGGAGGATCGGCATGGACGTGGAAGCCACCCGCGAACAGCAGCGGCGGGAGTGGGCGCTGTCCGCCCCCGGCTGGCTGAGCTACCGCGCCAACCTCGACGCGCCGGACGGCCGGATGACGCCGCGCCTGCTCGCCGCCGCCCGGCCCGCGCCGACCGAGCGCGTGCTCGACCTGGCGTGCGGGATCGGCAACCCGTCGTGCGCGCTGGCCGAACGGGTCACCCCCGGCGGCCACGTGCTCGGGCTCGACCTGTCCCCGGACATGGTCGAGAACGCCCGCGCGTGGGCGGAACGGCACGACGTGCCCGGTGTGGAGTTCCGCGTGATCCCCAACGAGGCCGAGTTGGGCGTGCCACCGAACTCGTTCGACCTCGCCACCTGCCGGGTCGGCCTGCAGTACATGCCGGAGCCGGTGGCGGCGCTCAGGGCCGTCCACACCGCGCTCAAGCCGCGTGGCCGGATGGTCGCGACGACGCTCGGCTCACCCGAGCACTGCATGGCGTTCCGGATCAGCTCGGCGGTCATCTCCCGGCACGCGCCGACGCCACCGCCCGCCGCGAGCGGCAGGCCCGGCCCGGTGTCGCTCTCCGACCCGGAGCACCTCGCGGCCCTGTTCCGCGAGGCGGGCTTCACCGGCGTGGCGGTCGACACCTTCACCACCACCATCATCGAGATCGACAGCCCCGAGGCGTGCTGGCGGATGTTCGAGGAGACGATGGGTCCGATGATGCGCAACCTCGAACGGATGCCGGAGGAGGCGCGCGCGGCGATGCGGGAGGACGGGATCGCCACGCTGGCGCGGGAGTTCCCCAGCGGGCCCGTGCGCCTGGGCGGCGAGGTGCTGATCGCCGCGGGCGCGAAACCCGCCTGACAGCGGGAACCGGACCGCGGAACCGTCCACGGAGGACGGACGCGGCCCGGCTCCCGGTGCGAGGCCGTCAGTCCTCCGGCGGGTCCAGCCACAGGTTCGTCATGTCGAAGAACTCGATCTGCGGCACGTGCACCGCGTTGCGCACCCGCCTGCCGTGGTAGCGCGAGG
Organism: Umezawaea sp. NPDC059074; assembly: GCF_042738955.1. Taxonomy (NCBI): domain Bacteria; kingdom Bacillati; phylum Actinomycetota; class Actinomycetes; order Pseudonocardiales; family Pseudonocardiaceae; genus Umezawaea; species Umezawaea sp. NPDC059074. The sequence goes on along the minus strand of NZ_JBHYHC010000048.1, from coordinate 25,142 downwards.
TCATGGCGGCGAAGTTGAGGATCGGCACGATCGGCAGGTCCTTCATCACCTCGACGTCGACCTGGTGCCACAGCTCCTCCGCCTTGGCGGGGTCGGGCTCCTGCAACGCCTGCTCGATCAGTCCGTCCACGATCTCGCTGCTGTAGCCGCCGTAGTTCGTGGTGCCCCGCACGTCGTTGGTCTGGAACAGCGGCTGCACGATCACCCGGCCGTTGTTGCCGAACCAGTCCGGCGTGAACCCCGGTTCGGCGATGTCCCAGTCACCGCGCCTGCCCGCCTCCGGGTCCGACAGCGCCGAACCGTAGTACTCGGCCTGCGTGTACTTGCGCCACTCCAGGCTGATGCCGATCTCGGCGAGGTCGGCCGCCACCGACTCCATCACCTTGAGGTGCACGCCGATCTCGCGCACCGCCGCGATGAGCGTGAGGCCGTCGCCGTAGCCCGCTTCCACCAGCAGTCGCCGGGCCTTCGACCGGTCGCCGCGGTCGTCGGGGGTCGGGTACGGGTCGAAGTCGCGGTGGCCGATGCTGCCGACCGGGATCACCGAGCGCAGCGGCGTGTTCGGCGCGTCCAGCACGTCGAGGATCTCGCCGATCGCGACCTTGTCCACGGCGTGGGCGATCGCCTTGCGCACCGTGAGGTTCCCCATCGCGCCGCCCTGGTTCGGGCTGCGCAGGTTGAACACCAGGTACGGGTTCAGCGCGAAACCGGGGTAGCTGCGCGGCGCCGCGTCCTGTCCCGCCTTGGGACGCGCCCACGAGACCGCGGTGTAGGACCACGCCAGGTCGATCTCGCCGCGGTCCATCTTCTCCTGCGTCACGGGGACGGGCTCGTTGCCCACCGTGATGTCGATGCGCTCCACGTACTGGTTGCGGATCGGGTCGGTCTCGGCGCGCCACTCCGGGTTGCGCTCCATGACGATCTTCAGCCCGCGGTCGCCGTACTCGGTGAGCCGGTAGGGCGCGCAGGACAGCGTGTTGCGGCGGAACTCCGGGCTGTCGGGCACGTACGCGTCGTACTCCGCGGGCGCGGGCGTGGTGAACCCGGTCGCGAGGATGTTCGGGAAGTCGTTGGCGGGCCTGATGAGCCGGAACACCACCGTCTTGTCGTCGGCCGCCGTCATACCCTCGACGTCGTGCGAGTCCTGGAACTCCGCCATCGCCGCGGGAGTCGCCTCACGACCCTCGAACGCGGCGCGGTACGCCTCGCAGTACTCCCGGAAACCGACGATGGTGCTGGTGAAGTAGTGCAGCGCGCCTGCCCCCGCCACGGGGTTGGGCAGGCGCTTCAGCCCGCGGACCACGTCGTGCGCGGTCACCTCGCGCGGAGGCGAGGAGTTCCACCGGACCCCCTCGCGCAGCCGGATCGTGTACGTCCTCAGGTCGGCGCTGATCCCGCCGTTGTCCAGGGTGGGGATCTCGGTGGCGAGGTCCGCCGCCGGGGTGAACGAGGCCGCCGGGTCGGACAGGTCGGCGGACGCGGGGTAGGCGAACAACTGCCGGGACAACGCTCGCAGAATCTGTGCCGAGGTGGCGTAGTAGGCGCTCGCGGTGTCGATGTGATCGACCCCTCCGGGGCCCACGAGTCGCAAGGTCCCGCCGTAGCGGGGTGTGCTGGACATCCTCCGTCGACCTCCTCCAGCCGCGTGGCGATCAGAGCACGGAACCGGGGCCCCGCAGTCGCGACTGTAGTAGAACGCCCACTCAAGCGCTATACGAAAGTGAACCAAACTGCCCGAATAGCGGCGACCTGGTCAGGACAGCCCGAGCATCCGGACGCAGCGCTCGGCGGCCGCGTCCGACCCGGTGATCCTCACCGCCCCCGAGGCGATCGCCTGCAACGGGGTCAGCATCCGGGCTCCGATGCGCACGAACGTGTCCGGGTCGCACTCCACCGCCAGGTCGGGCGAGGGCACCGGGCCTCGGCCGAACGTCACCGCGCCGCCCGCGACGGCGATGCTGAACACCTGCTCGGCGACCCGGAACTCGTACACCTCGTCCTCGTCCGGGACGCGGTCCTCGCGGACCATCGCCTGCACCGCGAGGAAGCCCCACTTGGCGCGGGTGGCGCCCGCCGCGTCCTCCTCGCCCAGGAACCGCAGGCCCCACCCGGCGAGCGCGAGCACCGGCGGGCCGAGCTGCTCCCCCACCGGGGTCAGCGCGTACTGGCGGGCCCGTCCGTCGCCGGGAACCTGCTGCTGTTCGACGACACCGCTCTCGACGAGCGCGCGCAGGCGTTCGGTCAGCAGGTTCGGGCCGATGCCGGGCAGGTTCTCGATCAGCTCGGTGAACCGGGTGGGTCCGATCAGCAGCTCGCGCACCACCAGCAACGTCCAGCGCTCGCCGATCACGTTCAACGCGCCCGCCAGGCCGCAGAACTGGCCGTAGTCGCGTTTGACCGACACCGCAGACCCCCTCGGTTCCCGAGCGGCCCATGGTAGTCGCGTCGATCAGCCCGCGGGCTGCGCGGCCACCACCCCGGCGGCCGCGGCGAGGTGCGCCGGGGTGGTGCCGCAGCACCCGCCCAGCAGGGACGCGCCGAACTCGGCGCACCACCGCGCCACCAGCTCCGCGAACTCCTCGGGCACGACGTCCGCGCGCACGTGGCGGTCGACGTGGCCCCACCGGGGCAGCTCGGAGCGGTCCTCCACGTTCGGGTAGGCGCCGAACGGCACCGGGGCCGCGTCGCCGAGGACCGCCAGGCACGCGTCGACGTCCTCGGGGCGGGCGCAGTTGACCAGCACGGCCGACGCCCCCTCCCCCAGCACCGCCCTGGCCGCTTCCGAGAGCGGCTCGCCGGACAGCAGCCGCGCGTCCGGCCCGCACACGAACGACGCCCACGTCTCGGCGCCCGCGGCCACCGCCTCCCCCACGGCGATCCGCGCCTCGCGGGCCGTGTTCATCGTCTCGACCAGCATCAGGTCCACGCCGGCGCGCAGCAGCTCGACCACGAGCCAGCGGTGTTCCACGCGCAGTTCGTCGTCCGGTGGCACGAGGTCCGGCCGGTAGCAGTCCTCGACCGGCGCGACGGAACCGGCGACCCGCACCCGCCCGCCCGAGGAGTTGCGCACCGCGGTGGCCACACCGACCGCCGCGTGCGTCATCCACGCCAGGCCCGCGTCCTCCAACCCGTTGGCGCGCAAGCACCTCAGGTTGCAGCGGAAGGTGTTCGCGGTGATCACCCGCGCCCCGGCGGCGACGTAGTCCTCGTGCACCGCCCGCAGCACGTCGCGGTTGCGGCCGGTGAGCACGGCCTTCGTGGTCCACCACGGCGCGGCGACCTGGAGGCCGCGGCGTTGGAGCTCGGTCGCGACACCTCCGTCCAGCAGCGTCAACTCCGTCATGCGCTCCTCCGTCAGTTGGGGTGCAACGCCCGCGCGAGGTCCTCGAGCAGGTCGTCCGGGTCCTCGATGCCGACCGACACCCGCACCAGGTCGGCGGTGATGCCCAGGCGTTCCCGCACGTCCGCGGGTACGGGACGGTGCGTGGTGGCGGCCGGGCACTGGGCGAGCGAGCGCACGCCGCCGAGGCTGACGGCGTTGGCGAACAACCGCAGCCTGCCGAGCAGCCCGTCCACGTCGTGGCGGTACCGGAACGACACCAGCGACCCGAACCCGGCCATCTGCCGGGCGGCCACCGCGTGCCCCGGATGCGCGGGCAGTCCCGGGTAGCGCACCTCGGCGACGGCGGGCGACGCGAGCAGCGCGGCCACGAGCCTCTCGGTGGTGGCGACCTGCCTGCCGGTGCGCAGGGACAACGTCTTGAGCCCCCGGTGGACCAGGAAGCAGTCGAACGGTCCCGGCACGCTGCCGACGGCGGTGCGGTGCGCGGTGAACGCCTCGTGCAGGTCGTCCCGGTCGTGCACGAGCGCCCCGCCCAGCACGTCGAGGTGGCCTGCGACGGACTTGGTGGTGCTGTAGAGCGTCACGTCCGCCCCGCACCTCAGCGGCTGTTGCAGCACGGGCCCGGCGAGCGTGTTGTCGACCAGCACCACGGCGCCCACCTCGTGCGCGCGTCGGGTCACCTCGGCCAGGTCGACCACCTTGAGCAGCGGGTTCGTCGGCGTCTCCACCCACACCAGCGCGTCGGCGGCGTCGCCCGCGAACACCCGGTCCACCACCTCGGGGTCGGCCAGGTCCTCGTAGCGCACGTCGACCCCGGTCAGCGTGTTCATCAACGAGTGCGTGCCGCCGTAGACGTCGTCGGCGACGATCACGCGCCTCCGCCCGAGTGCGGCCAGCGCCGTGGCGCCCGCGGCCTGGCCGGACGAGAACACCGACGCGAACCGCACGTCCTCCAGCGCGGCGAGGCAGCGTTCCAGGCCTTCGCGGGTGGGGTTCTCACCTCGGCCGTAGAACCAGCGCACCGGGTCCTGCACGTCGCGTTCGTAGGTGGAGGCCAGGTGCAGCGGCGGGACGACGTCACCGGTGCCGGGCTGCGGCTCCTGGCCCACGTGCACCAGCCGGGTGTCGAACCTCATGCGACGGCACGCAGGAGCAGGCAGCGGGACGGCAGGCGCACACCGCCGTCGTCGTCGCGGAACCGCTCGACGGCCTCCTCCAGCGCTGCGAGCACTTCCGGGTGGCGTTCACCGCCGTACTTCCCGCGCAGCGCGCCGCGGGGCCGCGGTGGCAGCACGTCGAGCGCGAAGTCCGCGAACGCCCGCGGTGAGGGGAGGCGGAAGTCGACCACCACCTCGGTCACCGCCACGTCGCGGAACCCCGCCTCGACGGGTTCCGCGCGCAGCGCCTCGGGGTCGGCGAGGGTGAAGGGACCGGGTCCCGGCGGTGGCGGGCCGAACTCCAGCAACCGGCCCACCACGCCGAAGCCGAGCGCGATCATCGGCACCTCGGCCGGCGGTCCCCACACGGCCGCGGCCAGCACCCCGCCGGGTCGCAACGCGGTCCGCAACGCGCGGAACAGCCCGTCCCTGTCGCCCGCGAACGGGATCGCCCAGCGGCTCAGCACCACGTCGTGATCACCGGGAGCGGCCTCCGCCCCACCGACCACGAACCGGACACCGGGCCGTCCTCCCGCACGCGCGCGGGCCCGTCGCACCATGCGCGGCGACAGGTCCACGCCCACCACCTCACCGGAGGCGCCGACGACGTCGGCCGCGGTCAACGCCGGTTCGCCGAGTCCGGTGCCGAAGTCCAGGACGGACTGCCCCGACGCCACCCCGCCCAGCCGCACCAGCTCGGCCGTCACCACCGCGGCCGCGCGTTCGAAGTCCTCGCTCCACGCGAGCCAGCCGTCGCTCACGGCGTCCCAGATCGCGGCCTGCTCGGCGCGGATGGACTCCAGCTCTCCGGTCGTGGCCATCGGTCCCCCTCTGGTGTCACAGGAAACGGGTGGTGGGGTGCTCGTTCGTCCAGACGCCGGGGCGCACGGTGGCGAGCGCGTCGACGACGGCGTCCACATCGGACTCGGTGTTGTACACGGCGAACGACAGCCGGACCGTGCCGAGCAGGCCGAGCGCGTCGAGGAACGTGCTGGCGCAGTGCACTCCGCTGCGCACCGCGATGCCGTGCTGGTCCAGGTGCCCGCCCACGTCGTAGGGGTGGACGCCGTCGACGACGATCGACACGATGCCGCTCGGCGTCTCCTGGGGCGCGCCGATCACCCGCACTCCGGGCAGCTCTCCCAGCTCGCGCACCGCGTAGCGCACGAGGTGCTCGTCGTGGGCGCGCACCGCGTCCCGGCCGAGACCGTCGAGGTAGCGCAGCGCGGCGGCGAGCCCGACCGCTCCCGCCACGTTCGGCGTGCCCGCCTCCAACCTCTGCGGCACCGGCACGTAGCGCACCGGGTCGACGGCGCTCACGCCCTTCACCGTGCCGCCGCCGACTCGGGGCGGCCGCAGGTCGTCCAGCAGCTCCCGCTTGCCGTACAGCACACCGGTGCCCATCGGCCCGTACACCTTGTGCGCGGAGAAGCAGTAGAAGTCGGCGTCGAGCTCGCGCACGTCCACCGGCCGGTGCGGAACCGCCTGCGCGCCGTCCACCAGCACCAGCGCGCCGTGCCGGTGCGCGGCCGCGACCAGGTCCGCGACCGGGTTGACGGTGCCGAGCACGTTCGACACGTGCGACACCGCCACGAGCCCCACCTTCGGGCCGAGCAGCGCGGTGAACGCGTCCAGGTCCACCCGGCCGTGGCGGTCCACCGGCGCCGTGAGCAGCTCGCCCCCGGTCTCCTCGGCGAGCCTGCGCCAGGGCAGCAGGTTCGAGTTGTGCTCCATGCCGCTGACCAGCACCGCCCGGCCGGGGCCGAGCAGACGACGGCCGAGTCCGTCGACGACCGCGTTGACGGCGTCGGTGGTGCCGGTGGTGAACACGACCTCCTCCGGCTGTGCCGCGCCCAGCGCCAGCCGCATGTCTTGGCGCGCCCGCTCGTACACGTCGGTGGAGAGGCGGCCCAGCTCGTGGTAGCCGCGACCGACGTTGCTGTTCGCCGTCGTGTAGTACTCGACCAGCGCGTCGAGCACCGCCCGCGGTTTGTGCGTGGTCGCGGCGTTGTCCAGGTAGGCGCCGGGTCGGGTGGCGAGGATCGGGAAGTCGGCCCGCACCGAGGCGGGCAGGGTCCGACCGAGGATGTGCGTCATCCGTGCTCCTCCTTGAACTGGCCCAGGAACCGCGCGACGTGGTGCCGCTCCAGCGGGAACACCTTCTGCTCGGCGTACGGGCGGCGGTCGGGCGGCGTGTAGCCCGGTTCGCCCCTCGTCGGCAGGCGGCCGTCGACGCGCAGGTGCGGGCCGTAGAAGAACCAGCAGATCTGCGCGACCTGCTCGACCACCAGCACCGGGCCCACCGCCGCCGGGTACATCGCGAGGTGCGCGCGGGCGGCGCGGAACTCACCGCGCGGGCCGAAGCCGTTGCCCCGCACGACGTGGCCGAAGACGTCGTGCACCACCCGGAAGACGTCGTTGTGGGTCAACTCCACGCCGTGCTCGACGACGCCGGACGGCGTGCGCAGCGGGTGGAAGCCGGTCGCCGGTCCGGGTCCGTGGCCCGCGCTGGTGAGGTGGACGCGGAGCACACCCGTCTCGCGCACGCTCCGCACGAGGTGGCGCGAGTCGCGGTACGGACCGCGGGGGGCGTTCCACGGCCGCACGTCGAGACCCTCGGCTCGGATCACCCGGTACTGCTTCAGGTTCTCCCGCTTGAACATCTCGTAGCGTTCCACGAGGTCGTCGGTCCAGTCGAGCATCGGCGCGCGGTCGAACAGGTCGGCCATGTCACGGCAGAACCGTTCGTCGACGGTGAGCTTCGGGGCCGCCAACTGCTCGACCGACGTGCCGGAAAGCTGCGGGTGCCCCTCGACGTAGGACCGCATCACGGCGTCGAAATCGGCCGTCGACCGGAGACCACGTGCCACGGCGCCTCCCGCTCACTCCTCCAGAATGAACACTGTTTTTCAAGTAAACAGTAGCACGATGGAGGCATGGGTGATCCGTGACGACGGTGCGCGCACACGGGATTCCGTTGCCACAGCGGAGGAAGGACGTCAGCGGCGGTCGCCGCGAAGCCTGCCCGCGTAGTCGTTGGCGGCGTACCAGTCGCCCCGCCCTCCCGGCAGCAGGTCGAGCACCTGCCACACCGGCGACAGCAGGTCTATGCCGCGTTCCTTGTCCTCGTCGCTCCAGTCGGCGAAGACGGTGTAGCCGTGCCGCACCCAGTCGCCGTCGCGGAGCAACACGCTCACCCCGGGACGTGTCGAGCCGTCGGGGCGCACCGCGCCGAGGTCGCGGCCGAACGACGTGCCACCCGCCGACACCAGCCGCAGACCGTCCCACCCGCGCCGCCTGCCCCACGCCCGCAGCTCGGGCGTGCCCGCCTCGGCGACGACCGCGAACGCCGTGTGCCGGGCGAGGTGGTGCGACACGCCGTGCAGGCCGTCCACCCACATCGAGCACATCGGACACGCGCTCGCGGCCCCGGCCTCGAACATCAGGTGGTAGACGACGAGCGTGCCGTGGTCGCCGAACAGGTCGACGAGCGCGCGCGTCTCCTCGGGCTCGTCCAAGCCGAGGTCCGCGGGCCCCTCCCGGAGGGCGTACTCCGGCAAGGACGCGCCCGGCGGCAACGCCCGTCGGGCGGCGGCGACGGCTTCCAGCGCGTCACGCAGGTCGCGTTCGGCGAGCCACAGCTCGGTGCGCGCCCGCTGGTACGCCACGTCCGCGCCGTCCGGCCACAGCCCCTCGGGGCGGGTCACCGCCGGTCTCCCCCGCTCACCGGTCAGCCGACCGCGGCGGTCGCGACGGGCTTCGCGGGCACCGTCGTCTCCAGGCCCAGCAGCTCGCAGCAGCGCACGACGGCGTCCATGTCGCCCTCCAGCGCCAGTCGGCCGGTCACCATGGCCAGCAACGGCGTCAGCCTGCCCGCGCCGATCTGGACGAACGTGGCGGCGTCGGTCTTGGCGACCATCGACGGATCGACCGCAGGCCCCTTCACGGCGGCCGCGCGACCGTCCGCCACGTCGATGTGGAACATCTGGTCGTCCACCCGGAACTCGTACCGCTCGGCCCGGTCGGCCACCTTCGTCTGGTCCAGCATCGCCTCCACGGCGAGGAAGCCCCACTGCGGCCGCACGGTGTCCTCGGGGCGCAGGTCACCGACGAACTCGAGGCCCCACCGGGCCAGTCCCAGCACGAGCGGGCGCAACTCCTCGCCGGTCGGGGTGAGCGCGTACGCGAGCTGGGCGCCGGTGCCCCGGACGTCCACCTGCTCCGCCACTCCGCGCTCCACGAGGAACTTCAGCCGCTCGGCCAGCAGGTTGGTGCCGAGGCCGGGCAGGTTGGCGATCATGTCGCTGTAGCGGGCGGGGCCCATCAGCAACTCGCGAACGATCAGCAACGTCCAGCGCTCGCCCACGACGTCGAGAGCCGACGCGAGACCGCAATACTGCTGGTAGCTCCGCTTGGTCCCCATCGCCCACCTCTTACCCGTCAACCCACTTTCTTAAACTATAGCAATTCGCTGGGAAGACCGTCCCGTTCCGTGGGCGCGCGTCGTCCTTTCGCCCCGAAGAGACCCTTCACCAACACCGGCTTGGCGGCCTCCTGGAAGTCCACCTCGGGGTCCAGTGCCCGGATCGTCCCCTCGATCACGAGCAGCGAGAGCAACGGGAAGATCAGCTCGGGCGCCGCGTGCACACCGTGCGCGCGTTGCAGGTCGAACATCTCCGTGGCGAAGCCGACCAGGCTGAACTCCTTGGCGGGCAGCCCGTGGCTGCGCCGCACCAGGTCCGCCATGCGCGCGAGGAACCCGTCGAGGTCGGCGTCGTCCTTGAGCCCCGCGGCGCTCTCCACCACGATCTCGGCCGCCCGGTCGCCCCTGCCGACGGCCATGTTCATGAAGAACTCGGCGAACAGCCGCCGCAGCCGGTCGGTCAGCAGCACGCTGAACCCCGCGTCCAGCACCACCACCTGGCCCGAGGTGGTGAAGTAGAGGTTGCCGGGGTGCAGGTCGCAGTGCACGAACCCGTCCACGAACAGCATCTGGTAGACGGCGGTGAGCGCGGAGACCCCGAACCTCCTGCGGGTGGCCTGCGAGCAGCGGTCGGCGGTGCCGGTCTCCAAGCCGTCGATGAACTCCATGACGATGCAGCCGGGGCGGCAGGCGTCGGGGTGCACCAGCGGCACCCACACCCTGGGCACCGCCGAGAGGTTCGCGCGCAGCCTGCGCAACGCGTCGGCCTCGCGGGCGAAGTCGAGCTGCCCGAGCACCGCGTCCGCCACGTGGTCGACGACCTCGGTGACCGGCACGCCGCGCAACGGCGGCAGTTTCGCCGCGTACCGCGCGCCGCGGCGCAGCAGCACCAGGTCCTGGCCCATCACCCGTTCGACGCCGGGCCGCCGCAGCTTGAGCGCGACCTCACGGCCGGACCGGAGTCTGCCCCGGTACACGCACGCCACGCTGCCGCTGGCCACGGGCGTCCGGTCGACCTCGTTGAACAGGTCGTCGAACTCCGCGCCGAACGCCTCGGCGAGCGCGCGGTCGGTACCCGCGCGGTCCATCGGCGGGACCTCGTCCTGGAGGACGCTCAACTCGGCGCACAGCGCGGGTGGCAGCACGTCCCGCCGCGTGCCCAGCACCTGGCCCGCTTTGACGAACGTGGGTCCGAGCCGGACGAGCAGCACCGTGCCGCGCCGGTAGACGTGCCTCAGGCCCGCTTCCCGACCGGTGAGCGCCCAGCGCGCCAGCCCGACCAGCAGCGCGGGCGCCATGACCACCACCAGTGTCCAGCCCACGCGGACGGCGCGCAGGGCGAGCGCTCGACGTGACGGGGAATCCGTGCTGGTCATGGCCGTGCCCTCCCCCGGTCAGCGGGATCCGCTGATGCCCGGCACCTCGATCGCGCGCAGTTGCAGGGTGGTGTAGTCGCAGTACCAGATCCGGCTGCCGTCCCAGGTGATGCCGGTGGGGTTGCCCGCGACGTCGTAGCTGGCCACCTCGCGGCGCAGCCGGATGTCGACCAGGTTGATCGTCCCCGCCCGGTAGTCCGAGTAGGCCAGGTAGTGGTCGGAGACGGTGAGGCCCGCGACCGGCCGCGAGACGGGGATGGTGTCGAGCAGCGCGCCGTCCTCGTCGCGCAGGTCCAGCACGCGCAGGTCCTCGTAGCCGAACCAGAGGCCGTCGCGGGCCGCCTCCAGCCCGCACAGCACGTTGCCCGGACGGGGGTTGGGCAGTTCCAGGAGCGGGGTGCCGCTGTCCGGGGCGATGACCCGCAACGCCCGGTCGTCACCGACCACCTGCACGAGGTTGCCCGTCCACGTGGTCAGGTCGGTGCGCACGCCCGCGCACGGCAGGCGGCGCTCGACCTCGCCGGTCACCGGGTCCAGCGCCATGATCGAGTTCGAGACGGCCTCGGAGAACCAGAGGAACTCACCGGACCAGGTGAGGCCGCAGAGCTTCAACGCGCGCACGGGGATGTCGCGGACGGAACCGAGCGAGATGGGCATCAGGCGCTCCTCCTCCGGGAGAAGGCGCAGTCGAGCCGCCACTCGGTCACGTCGCGCACGGTGGAGCGGGGTGGCGCGGTCAGCTCCGCCCTGACCTCGTCGCCGGGCAGCACACGGGTGTGCTGGACGGGCCAGGTCCACACCGCCCAGTTGCACCCCGGGTAGGACGGGAAGTTCGACAGCTCGACGCCGTCGGCGAGGTCCGCGGTGAAGTGGCCCATGACGGCGTGCAGCTCGCCGGGGCGGTCGACCCGCAGCGCGACCGGACCGGTCGGACCGCCGGCGCGGCTCACCCCGACCTCGCTGACGGCCACCGGGACGTGCCCGCTGAGCAGCACCGGGTCGCGGTGGAAGAAGTGCGGCAGGGGCGCGGGCGCCGCGACGGCGCGCACGGCTCCGAGCCGCAGGGCGGGGTGGTCGTCCCGCCAGACGCCCCAGCCCTCGTCGTCGAACTCGATCGCGGTGAGGTGGGTGGTCAGCGCGCGCGGCACGACGCGGCCGCCGGGGGCCAGGTTGCGCTTCACGACGGCGCGGACCACCTCGACCATCTGCTCCTCGGGCCCGAGGTTGCCCATCAGCTCGGCGACCACCACGTCGGCCCGGCGCGGCAGCCGCACCACGCGGGCGTCGCCGTGCACGACGGTGAGGCGGTCGCCGAAGTCGTTGTCGGCGGCGACGCGGTCGGCGACCGCGGCCATCGCCGGATCGGCCTCGATCGCGTAGACATGGGCCGCTCCGTGCCGGAGCGCGAGCGCGGAGAGGACCAGGGTGCCCGCGCCGACGTCCACCACGACATCACCCGGCCGCACGGTCTTCGCCAGTGCCCGGTCGTAGGCGTCGACGCGCACGTGGTCGGCGAGCATCACCTGGTGCATGGCGAGGAGCCGGGGGTCCATGCCGTGCTCCTCTCCGGTCGCCGCGCCGTTTGGGTGCCGCCCCGCGAGCGGAGCGGCACCCAACGGATGCACTATTTGAATTTAAATCAAATTCGCGCGTGGTGCAACAGGTTCCCGGCCGCGCCGGGGGTCAGATGTTGACGGCGGCCGTCTCGCCGACGTGCGCGTCGCGCATCGCCAGGTTGACGCCGATCAACCGCGCCCTGACCTCGTTGTCGGTGGTGACCAGCGGCGAGTCCGCGCCGTCCATCTTCAGCTCGGTGCCGGTGGCCTCCACGTCGCGCAGCTTGCCCGCGACGTGCACCGAGTTGTCGGCGTAGAGCGTGCCGTGCGGTGTGCACAGCTCGAAGTTGGTGTCGATGTGCAGGTCGCTCGGGAACGTGACGCGGCTCAGGCTCTCCTCCGAGCCCTCGCCCAGCGTGCCGCCGGACACGCGCGGCCACGACGCCCGCAGCATGACCCTGCCACCCAGCTCGGCGCAGTGGCCGGAGACCGCGACGCGCGCGAGCTGCGCGAGGACGCCGGGACCGTCGTGGTGCTTGTCCGGTCCGAACAGCAGGATCTCGGCGCCCGCGGCCTTGCGGTAGTCCCCGTCCAGGTCGACCTTGACGGTCTTGCCGCCGACCTCGAGCTCGACCTGGCCCTCCAGCGTCACCTGCATGATCAGCGACGGGTCGACCAGCATGGACATGCACGGCCCGGCGCTGGGCGCGAAGAAGACCTCCGGGGTGATGCCGACGACCTCGTTCTCGTCGTTGGCCGGGTACCACGCCTCGGGCAGGGTGGTGCCGCGCACCACGTTCGGCGCCTGCACGACGTCGAACGGGCCGTCGCCGCGCGGGCGACCGAGGTAGGGGCCCGTGAGCGGCTTCTTGAAGGGCGGCACGCTGTCCACAACACCGTAGATGTCGATGACGTTGCGGTGCGCGAGCCGCAGCGTGCTCGTCTCCAGGATGCCGAAGCGGCGGATGTAGAACTCCGCCGGGAAGTTCTTGCCCGGCACGATCTGCTTCACGTGGCCGGAGTTGGGCAGGAACGGGTTCGACAGCACCTGGAGCCGGTCGTCCAGCTCGTAGCTGTACCCCTTGATGCCGACCTCGGGCGCGCTGATCAACTCGGTTGCGAAGGACGCGTAGCCCTTCTCGTCCACGCTGTGCTCGAAGCCGGGCATCGGCCACTTGTTCAACTGCACGAACCCGGAGAGGTTGATCGTCTCCCTCCGCCCCGCGTAGTAGTCGTCACCGAACACCACGGTCGCGGCGGCGAGGATGTGCGGGCGGATCGGCTTGGGCTCCAGGTTCAGGGACTCGTAGGTCTCCTTGGAAAAACTCAATCCAGACACCTCCAGCGTCTGTCGGGAGGGACCGCGCGCAAGCCCAGTGTCCGGGCGGCACAGTGAGCGGTCACACTCAGCTCGCTGCATAACGCTATATGTTTTTGAAGTATTGTCAATGAATTGCCCCGCGCCGTCGAATAGCGCAGGGCACGCGGCGCCGGATGGGCGCGTCGACGCTCGCACGGCCGCACCCAAGCAGGTGACGGCCGCGCGACCACACTCGCGCCACAGTCCGGACGAGCCCGTGCGAGCCACGCCGGATGCTCACCTCATCGACCGATCGACTACCTGAAAGGCGAGCGCGTCTACGGCGTGTTCATGCCTCGCACGTAGGTCGCGGCCGCCCACGGACGTCGGCCGGTCGCGACGATCCGGCCGGTCGCGACGGCGCGCGACAACGACACGCGGCGGAAAGCGGCGAGCATCAACGCGCCCGGCTCGAACCGGACCCGCGCGTCCACCCGGCCGCCCGGCGGGTCCGCGCCGATCCGGCCGCCGCCCGTCACGAGGACGACCGGGGTGGTGTGCGGGGACCTGAACTCGATCCGGATGACCCTCCCCTGGCCGGCACCGGGCCCGAAGAGGCATCCCCGGTCGGTGCCGCCGAGCAGGCTGACCAGGAACAGGTCGAACGCGAGCCCGGCCTCCCGCGACGGCAGCCGCCACGGCAGCGAACGGGCACGAGCGAGGTCGTGGCCGTGCAGGAGCACCTCGTTGAGCATGTGCGCCACGAGCGATGCCGCGGGCAGGGTGGCGCCGCCCAGCCAGCGCGCGGGGGCCAGCGGGTCGAGGTCGGCACTGCGGTCCAGCAGGAGGCCGACGCCGTCGCGCAGCCGCTCGGCCAGCACGGACGGCGACCGCTCCGGGTGTTCCCGCAGCGCCACGTCGTTGAGGTGACCGATGTCGCCCAGCGAGCTGGTGCGGACGAGCCGGTCGATCAGGGGATGGCCCGTCGGCGCGGACGGCGCGCGCAGGAACCCGGCGTTGAGGTGGGCCACGACGGCGACGTGGGCGGCGATCTCCCCCGACCTCCAGCGGCCCACCCGCCGATCCCGTTCCCCCGGCGCGAGGAGCAGACCGGTGAACCGGTCGGTGGCGGCGGCGAGCGACGAGCGGAGGTCGTGCCACCGGTCGTCGGCGAGTTCGACGCGCACGGCCTACTCCTCCGCCGGTCCCAGTCGCGCGGGGAGTTCGCGGAGGCCGCTCAGGACGCTCACGCGCCGCCGCAGGCTCGTCGGCTCCACCGCGAGCGCGACGCGGGGGCGACGCGCGAGCAGCACCTCGATCCCGATCTCCGCTTCCGCTCGGGCGAGCGCGGCGCCGAGGCACCGGTGCGCGCCGTGCCCGAACGCCAGGTGCCCCCGGCCGGCGCGCCGCACGTCGAACTCGTCCGGGTCGGGGAACACGTCCGGGTCGCGGTTGGCCGCCGCCACGGCCACCAGGACGCACGCGCCGCGCGGGATGGTGGTGCCCGCGATCTCGACGTCCTCGACGGCCCACCGCCACATGCCGGGGTTGACCGGGCCGTCGTGGCGCAGGCACTCCTCGACGAGCCGGGGCACGGAGGCCGGGTCCGCGCGCACGAGCGCCCGCGTGCCGGGGTCGCGCAGCAGGGCGAGCACGCCGTTGGCGAGCAGCTCGGCGTTGGTGTGGAACCCGTTGAGGAACATCAGCAGGCAGGTGGAGACGACCTCTCCCCCGCTCAGCACCCGGCGCTCGTCGTTCTGGCGGACCAGGTCGGAGGTGTAGTCGTCACCGGGCCGTTGTCGCTTCTCCTCGACCAGGTCGTGGAAGTAGGCGTACGTGGAGGCGAGCGCGCGTTGGGTGGCGGTGACCGCCGCCTCGTCGGCGGCCAGCGAGTTGATCGCCGTGGCGGCCTCGTCGAACCGGTCGCCGTACCTGGCGGGTGCGCCCGTGAACGCGCAGATGGTCCGCAGCGCCAACGGTTTGGTGAAAGCCGTCACGAGGTCGACCGGGTCGTCGTCGGGCAAGGCCCGCAGCAGTTCCTCGGCCGTCCTCCTCACCAGCGGGCGCAGCGCGTCGACCCGCGCGGCCCGGAAGGCCCGCCCGGCCTCCCGCCGCAGGCGCGTGTGCTCCGGCGGGTCGGCGGTGATCAGCGTGGCGGTCGGCATGCTCCCGTCGTCGAGCGCGGCGGTGACGGTCGACCGCTGCCGCATCGCGCCCATGCTGCTGCTGAACCGGGGATCGGTGAGCACCCGCACGACGTCGTCGTAGCGGGTCACGAGCCAGCGGTCCATCCCGTCGCGGCCGCGCACCACGTGCACGGGCCCGCTCTCGCGCAGCTCGCGGAGCCGCGGGAACGGGTCGTCGAAGTCGTCGTCGGAGACCATGAGCGGAACGGGACGGGATCGCACGGCACACCTCCACACCGGAATTCGCTATCGTTTATTCAACGGTATTCACGATGTCGAGCGACCTGATCCGATCGGGTGAAGCTCGCTCGACAATATGACCCGTCTTTCATATGCTCGACGAGGCAAGTAAGAAGTGACGATCCGACCACAGCGCGTCACCGACCGATCCCGTGAAGGGAGCACCCCGCCATGGCCCAGGCACCGGACGAAGCCGCGCGAGACGTGTCGCGGCGCGGTGGGGCGCGTGGCCCGTGGGTCGTGCTGGCCGCGCTGGCGCTCGGCGCGATGATGGACGCGCTGGACAGCACGGTCGTCGCGATCGCGAACCCGTCGATCGGCGCGGAGTTCGGCACCACGCTGGACCAGCTCGAGTGGGTGACGAACGGCTACATGCTCGCGACCGCCGCCTTCCTCATCACCGCGGGCAAGTTCGGCGACACGTTCGGCCACCGACGGGTGTTCCTGATCGGCGTGGTGGCCTTCGTGATCAGCTCGGTGCTCGCCGGGCTGGCCACCGGCATCGGTCAGCTGATCGTGTTCCGGGTGCTGCAGGGTGCGAGCGGGTCGCTGCTGATCCCGACCGCGCTGGCGATCATCGCCGCCACGTTCCCCGAGGACAAGGTGAAGTCGGCGTTCGGCGTCTTCATGGGTTCCTTCGCGATCGGTGGCGCGTCCGGGCCGTTCGTCGGCGGTCTGCTCGTGCAGCACCTGGACTGGCGGTGGGTGTTCTTCGTCAACGTCGCGCTGGGCGCGATCGCGTTCGCCGTCACCGCGGCGGTCGTGCCGCGCACCGCCCCGGCGGGGTCCACCCGCCCGTTCGACGCGCCCGGCGTGGCACTGCTGACGATCGCGCTCACCGGGCTGGTGTGGGCGGTCGTGGAGGTGCCCGAGCACGGGTGGCTCGGCGGCTACCCGGTGGCCGGGTTCGCCACGGCGCTGGTGGCGGGCGCCGCGTTCGTCTACCGCGAGACCACGACCAGCGGTCCGTTCCTGCCGCTGGACCTGTTCCGCCGCGCCCCCGTCGTCGCGTCGGCGCTGTCGCTGCTGATCGCGGGCGGCCTGATGTTCGGCAGCTGGTTCTACCTCGCCCTCTACCTGCAGCAGGTCCGGGGGTTCGGTCCGGTCCAGGCCGGGCTCGCGCTGATGCCGGTGAACGTGGTGTTCCTCTTCAGCTCCTCGCTCGCCGGGCACCTCAACCAGCGCTTCGGCCCGCGACTGCCGGTGATCACCGGTTTCCTGCTCGTCGCGGTCGCACTGGCCGGGTTCACGAACCTCACCGAGACGTCGTCGTACCACGCGATCTGGCCGTTCCTGCTGGCGCTGTCGGTCGGCGTGAGCTTCATCGGACCGGCCACCCAGGTGATCGTCGGCCACGCGCCGCCCGCGCTGTCCGGCATCGCCTCCGGGCTCGGGCAGACGGCCCTGATGTTCGGCAGCGTGCTGAGCATCGCCGTGCTCGGCACGGTGATCGCGACGTCGGTCGGCCGCACGCTGCCGGGAGAGCTGAACGCCGCGGGGGTACCGGGTGACGTGGCGGCGGGGTACGGCGGCGCCGCCTCGTCGATCGCGCAGGGCAGTGTGCCGGTGCCACCGGGCGTGTCGCCCGACGTGGCCTCCGCGATCGTGCGCGCGGGCCACGCCGCCTTCATGGACGGCTTCCGACTGGCGGCCCTGGCCGCGGCGGGCGTCGTGCTCGTCTCGGCGCTGCTCGGCCTGCTCATCCGCACGCCCCCACCCGACCGGTCCCGTGCCGCGTGACCGGATTTCCCACACGACAAGGAGAACGACCCCGTGCGCCCACTTCCGGACACCGCTGACGGTTCCGTGCACGACCAGGACGGCAAGGCGGTGCTGCGCTTCGAACGCGTCCTCCCGCACCCGGTGGGGCGGGTGTGGGCCGCCCTGACAGACCCGGCCGAGATGCTGCTCTGGTGGGGGTGCGCCGACGAACTGGACCTCGTCGAGGGCGGCAGGTTCGCCTTCCACTGGCTCAACCACGGCGACAACGGCGAGCGGTACGCGATGCACGGCCGCGTCACCCGCCTGGACCCGCCCCGCCTGCTCGAGTTCGACACGAACCTGCACGGCGTGCTCCGCTTCGAACTGCGCCCCGACGGCGACGGCACCCGGCTCGTGTTCACCAGCACCCTCGCCGACTGCTCAGCGGACGACCTGCCGTTGATGCTCGCGGGCTGGCACATGCACCTCGACTTCCTCGCCGCGGCGGGCCTCGGCGACCAGGAGGTCGACCTGGTGCACCTGCCGCTCGACCAGTGGACGAGGTGGCGTGACCAGTACGCCGCCCGCCTGTCCTGACCGGGCCGCAGGCAGAGACGGAGCCCCACGATGATGCCCGTGTTCTCGGTGCTGGCCGACCCGGTCCGCAGGCGCATGCTCGACGTGCTGCTCGAAGGCCCGTGCTCCGTGGGCACCCTGGTCGACCGCCTCGGACTCACCCAGACCGGCACGTCCAAGCACCTGCGGGTGCTGCGCGACGCGGGCCTCGTCCACGTGCGCAAGGACGCGCAGTGGCGGATGTACGAGCTGCGACCGGAGGCGCTGCAGGAGGTCGACACGTGGCTGCGGCCCTACCGGAGGTTGTGGTCCGAGACGCTCGACGCGCTCGCCCGGCACCTCGACGCCACCTCGGAGGGCGAGGCCGCCGCACCGACGGACGTCGAGCAGCCGCCTGCCCGCTGACCGGGTCGGACAACGCCGCTCGCCACGGGCCCGCGCACGGATCGAGGCGTCCGCGGGTCACGCCGGGAAGGCCACCACCGACCGGGCCGTCACGTCGTACCTGATCACCCCGTCGACATCGCGCAGGGCGTCGAGCTCCTCCGCGATGGCGGCGGCCAACTCCTCCTGGTGACGCGGGTCGAGCCGGTCCCAGAACAGGCGCATGGCGGCGTGGACCCACAGCCATCGCAGCCACATCTCGCCGGACTCCATGGCCATGGTGAGCGGTTCCTCGACGACGTCGACCTCGTCGAAGCCCGCCGAGCGCAGGGCGTGGCGGAGTGAGGGGGCGTCGCCGAACCACAGGCCGGAGTCCATGTACGGCTTGGGGAAACCCACCTCGTGCAACAGGGAGATCATGCGTCGCAGGGTGTCCTTCAGCGCGGAGGGCAGGACGGACGGGAACCCGTCGCCGTCGAACACCGGCGCGGTGAACACCAGGCGACCGCCGGGGCGCAGCAGGTCGCGGTAGCGGCGCAGCGCCGCCGGAGCGCCGGGGAAGAGGGTCACGCTCACGTTGCTCAGCACCGCGTCGAACGAGGCGGGCGGGTACTCGGGGGCTTCGCCGTCCATCACCGCGAGGGTGACGTCGTGCAGGCCCTGCTGCGAGACGGCGGCCTCGGCGCGGGCGATCATGTTGCGGGACAGGTCGATGCCCACCACCGTCCCGCCGGGAGCGACCGCCCGCGCCGCCGGGAACAGCACGTTGCCCGTACCGCAGCCCAGGTCCAGCACGCGGTCGCCCGCGCGCAGGCGGGCACGGGCGACCAAGACGCGCGCCAGTGGCTCGTAGTACTCGACGCCGGAGTGGTCGTACTCCTCGGCGATGCGGTCGTAGGCCGTCGCCATGTCCGCCTTCATCCGGTCGGTCGTGCTCACGACAGCTCCTCCGCGCTGGTCAGTGGGACAGCTCCGCCTCGGTGACGCCCATGAAGTAGACGATCTGCTCGTGGTTGGTGGAGCCGATGAACACCTCGGCGCCGACGCGGTAGTAGAGGTCGACGACGATGGGCTCGCCGACACCGGGGTCGGCGCCGGTGCGCAGTGCGGTGACCACGGCCGGGACGTCGGCGCGCAGGGCCACCCCCTTGCGCTGGAAGTACTCCGCGCCGCCCACCTCGACGACCGGCAGCTCCTCGGCCGGGCCGGTGTCGGGCAGGCGGTAGGCGGGCAGGGTCAGCAGGTCGTAGCGGAAGATCTCCCGCAGCAGCTCCGCCCGGTGCGGTGGGACCAGGGGCAGCACCGCCTCGTCCCACCACCGGCGCAGCAGCGCGGTGGCGTCGGGGGTGCCGAAGATGTAGCGGACCGCGTCGCCGTAGGCCACGTCGCTGTTCTGGCCGCGGGCGACGGCCGCGCGCAGCGGTTCGGCGGCCGGGTCGCCGGTGCGGGCGATCCACTCGTCCAGCGAACGCAGCACCGTGGACTGGGTGACGTCGGTCAGCTCCCGCAGGCCCACCCAGCTGTGCCGCAACACGGCGTTCTCGGCGACGACCCTGCTCCAGAACAGGAACCGCTTCACCAACCGGTTGTCGGCCTGCGACATGGTGTCGTGGGACAGCACGTACTCGAAGTCGTCGTCCTCCCCCCGCACGGAGACGATGCCGTACTCCTGCTTCTTCTCCGCGTACTCCGTGTTGGGCAGCAGGTGGATCGGGTAGACGGCGATGCGGGAGACGTGGCGGGACAGCTTGTCGTAGCCCCGCATGAAGGACTCGACCGTCTCCCCCGGCGCACCCCAGATCAGCTCCGCGTAGCACTCCAGGCCCTCGCGGTCGAGCCACGCGGCCAGGTCCTCCCACGCGTTGAGCTTCATGTTGCGCCGGTTCATCCCCCGCAGCGCCTCGTCGCTCAAGGACTGGAGCGCGAGGGTGAAGGAGCTCTTCAGGCCGTGCTGCTTGATTGTGCGCACGATGTCGAAGAACACCGCGGACTTGTTCTTCGCCCACGACGCCTCCAGTGCGCGCGGGTAGCCGAACTTCCGCCGCACCTCCACCAGGTCGGCGACGAACTCGGCGTCGATGGGCAGGATGCCGAAGTTCGCGTCGCACAACACGATGGTGTGCACCTTGTGCCGGGCGAAGACCTCCAGTTCGGCGCGCAACCGCTGCCGGGAGAACGCGTGGATGCGTTGCCCGACCGCGCCGCCCCAGTAGCAGAACGAGCACTTGTAGGGACAGCCGCGGTTGGTCTCCATGAGGGCCACGTCGAACCGGAACTCGCCGAGGTCGTTGGTCAGGTCGATGGCGCCGGTGAGGAACGGCGACGGGATCTGGTCGAGGTCCTCCATGCGCTCGCGCGGCAGGGTGGTGAGCACCTGCCCGTCCTGGCCGCGGTACGAGATGCCGGACACCAGGCCGAGCCGGTCGCGCCGCGCGCCGGCGAGCTGGGCCGCGAGCAGGTCGGCGAACGTCAACTCGCCCTCGCCGTTGACCACGACGTCGACCTCGGGGAACAGCCTCATCACCCGCTGGGCCTGGTTCGACACGTGGGTGCCGCCGAACACGACCAGGCCGTCCGGGTTGAGCTGGCGGAACGTCTCGGCGAGCGCGCCGAACCGGCGGAAGTTCCAGCCCAGCACGGAGAAGGCCAGCACGTCCGGCACGCCTTCGCCGAAGATCCGCTCGGCCATCGTCATCACGCGGTCGCCGCCGTTGAAGTTGTGGATCGTGATGTCGAGCCGGTCCGCGAGCCGCTGGTCGGCCAACGCGGTGGCCTTGAGGTAGCCGGACGCCAACGGCATCGACTCCAGGGGCAGGTCCCACACGCCCTGCTGCACGAGGTGTACCGAGAGCCGTTCGCCCATGCGCGCACCCTTCGGTTCTACTATCTTAATATAGAGCTTCCTCGTCACGACCTGAAGCTTCTAGGCAGATCAGCACTCGCAAGCCTACATGACACACTATCTTTAACTATAGTAAAAACGGCACAATCGACACCCCGACCCGAAGCGTTCGGAGGGCATGATGGACGACCTGGTTGCCGAGTACCTCCGCATGGGCCTGCGGATCGGACGACTGGTGCCGGGGTTCGTCGACTGCTGGTTCGGCCCACCCGAACTGGCCGCCCAGGTCGCCGAGGAGGCCGAGCCGACGCCCGCCGCGCTGCGCGCCCGCGTCGGCGAACTGCTCGCCGCCGAGCCCCGCGACCGGTTCCTCACCGCTCAGCTCACCGCGTTGCACTGCACGACCCGGCGTCTGGCGGGCGAGGACGTCCCGTTCGCCGAGGAGCTGGAGTCGTACTTCGAGGTCTCGATCCAGCCGACGGACCCGGAGCGCTACGTCGCGGTGCACCAGGAGATCGCGGAGCTTCTCCCCG
Organism: Umezawaea sp. NPDC059074; assembly: GCF_042738955.1. Lineage (NCBI taxonomy): Bacteria > Bacillati > Actinomycetota > Actinomycetes > Pseudonocardiales > Pseudonocardiaceae > Umezawaea > Umezawaea sp. NPDC059074. Next base: position 3,525 of record NZ_JBHYHC010000048.1, on the reverse strand, counting down.
GCAGCGGCGACCTCGCCGGCCGGATCGCCGCCCACGCGGACCGGGACCACTGCCCGGTCGACCGGCTCGGTGACGCCGTCCGAGCGCTGTCACAAGGGTTGCGCGAGCTGACCCGCCCGCTGGTGGACCTGCCCGATGGCGAGTCGATCGAGTACTCGGTGGTCACCGGCAAGCCGTGGAACGCGTTCAACCACTACCTCGGCGGGTTCCGGTCGCACGTGGAGATCAACGCGGATCCCGGCCACGGCCTGTCCGCGCTGCCGCTGCTGGTGACGCACGAGTCGTATCCCGGCCACCACACCGAGCACTGCGTGAAGGAGGCGGGACTGGTGCACGGGCGCGGCGAGCTCCAGCACACCATCGCGCTGGTCAACACGCCGCAGTGCCTGCTGTCGGAGGGTGCTGGTGAAGCTGCGCGCGAGGTCGTGCTGCCGGAGGGGTGGGGCACGTGGGCCGCGGACGTGCTCGGCGAACTGGGTCTGCGCCTCGACGGCGAACTGGCCGAGCGGCTGTTCGACCTGACCTCGCGGCTGCACCCGGTGCGCCAGGACGCGGCGCTGCTGCTGCACGAGAAGGGCGCGGACCCGGAGGAAGTGGTGCGCTACCTGCGGCGGTGGATGCTGGTCGGCGAGGGCCGAGCCCGGCACATGGTGGGTTTCCTCAGCGATCCGCTGTGGCGGGCCTACACCACCACGTACGTCGAGGGCGTGCGGCTGGTGCGGGAGTGGCTCGCCGCGGCGCCCGACCGCACCGCGGCCTACGGCAGGTTGATGCGCGAACAGCTGCTGCCGTCACAACTGCGGGAGGAACTGGCCACCCGGCGGTGACGGCGCGTGGGGTGCGGCCTCCGACACCGCACCCCACGCGCGTCACGACGACAGCTTCGCGGTCAGCTCGATCATCGAGTCCACCGCGTGGTCGACCTCCTCGCGGCTGTTGTAGAGGTGCGGCGCCAACCGGATCGCGAAGCCCTCGCGGTCGAGGCCGCGCACCGGGAAGAAGGTGAACCGCAGGTTCACGCCGTAGTCCTGTTCCATCATCCGCTCGAACTCGGCTATGTTCGCTATGTCGTATGC
>NZ_JBHYHC010000048.1:0-2439 GCF_042738955.1 Umezawaea sp. NPDC059074 | reverse complement strand
ACTCGGCGAACTTCGCCACGTCCGCGGCGTCGGCCGGGTCTCGGAACGGCTGGAACGCGACCATTCCGCTGTGCAGCCGTTCGTCGTCGTACGGGCTGAAGAACGACTCGCGACCCCAGTGCTCGGCGACGCGGTCCTTGATGTGCCCGCTGAGCCCGAGGACGTACCGCTCGATGTTCTTGCGGCCGACGCGGTCCCAGATCTCGGCGGCCATCTGGAGCGCCGGTCCGCGGGACAGGTCCGCCGAGCCGGTCTTCTGCACGTGCATGCCCATGTCGTAGGTCGGTTCCGGGCCGGTGGCCCTCGGCGGCAGCTCACCCTCGATCGGGTACCACAGCGAGATGACCGGCCAGAACTCCGGGAGCGGGGTGGGGTTGTACCGCGGCAGGACCTTGTTGCGGGAGTAGAGGATGCCGGTTCCCATGGGGCCGCACTGGTACTTCGCGCCGGAGCCGCTCAGGAAGTCGACCCCCAGCTCGTGGAGGTCGAAGTCGAACTGGCCGGGGAGGTGCGCGCCGTCGACGACCGAGATCAAGCCGTGCCGCTGGGCCAGTTCGGCGAGTTCCCTGGTGGGGAACCTGGTGCCGACGGTGAAGGTGACGGCCGCCCACTGGAGCACCTTGGTGCGGGGCGTGATCGCGGCTTCGAACATCTCCACGATCTCCTCGGCGTCCTGGTCGGGGCCGAGGCGCGGGGTGAGCTTCCGGACCACGACGCCGCGCCGGTTGTGCAGCAGGTTGAGCGGCGCCTGCATGGTGTAGCACTCGTGGTCGGTGGTGATCACCTCGTCGCCCTCGTCGAGCGCGAGGCCTTGCAGGATGCGCGCGTTGCCGTCGGTGGCGCCCGCGACGATGGCCAGTTCGTCCGGATCGCACCCGTAGGCGCGGGCGAGCACGGCGCGCGGCTCGGCGAACGTGGTCGGCGGATAGGGGTCGCGCGGGTAGCTCGCGTAGTCGAAGTCCGCGTTGCGCAACAGGTCCAGCACCGGCCGCGGCACCGACCCGAGCGTGCCGACGTTGAGGTGCGCGAAGCCGTCCTTGATGGTGAACAGCTCGCGGACGCGTTCCCAGTTGGCGCGGTCCTCCAACGGTCCCGACGGCAGGTGGGTGAACCTGCTCGGCGCGTCCTGCGCGGCCTGCCGCGCCTCGGCCTCGGTGCGGCGGCGCGCGGCGGCCACGACGGCCGATTCGGTGGGCATCTCCACGGCGAATCCTCTCCCCTGGTGCGGTGGGTGAGCGTCCCCAGTCCTTCCAATATACTTGATTTTCATATAGTTTACTGGAGATCAACTCTTCTGGGAGGACGTGCCATGGGCTCAGCGCCGACGACCATCCCCTCGGTGCGCTCACTGCCCGCGCCCGGCTCCGACCCCGGCGGCATCGCCGCCACCCGCGGACTGCTGTGGTGTGCGGACCGGTCCGACCGGCGGGTGCGGGCGATCCGGCCGCGGTTCGGCCAGGTCGAGGCGGACGTGGCGTGCGAACGGCTGTGCGGCGACCTGACGTTCCGCGACGGACGCCTGCTCGTGGTCGGCGACGAGCGGGAGCGGCTGCTGGACGTCGACCCGTCGAGCGGCGCGGTGGTCGACGCGATTCCCTTGGGGGACAACGGACGAAGGCTGGTCGCACTGGACTCGGGTCCGGCAGGGCTGTGGGTGGCGCTGCGCGATCCCGGCGTCGCCCAACTGTGGCACCACGAAACCCTCGACGTGCTGCACGAGGTACCGCTGCCCGGCGTGCCGTCCGGCCTGGCCAGGGTGAACTCGCTGCTCGTGTGCGCGGAGGCGGGCACCGGGCTGGTGCGCGCCCTCGACGCCGCCGACGGGCGGGTGCTGGGCACCGCGCGGGTCGACGGCTCCCCGGTCGGGATGGCCTGGGACACCTACAGCCTCTGGTACACCTCCGGCGACCACGTGAAGGCGGTGCGGCTGGACGACGTCCTGCACGGAGCAAGGGGGACCTGACCGGAACCCCCGCCGAATCAGGACGCCGCGAGCCGCGCGCGTGGGCGGAACGTCAACCCCTCGTCGTCGTCCTCGGCGTCGACCACCACGGTCGACCCTGGTGGGAATTCGCCGAACAGGATCTTCTCCGACAGGGCGTCCTCGATCTCGCGCTGGATCGTGCGACGCAGCGGGCGGGCGCCGAGCACGGGGTCGAAGCCGCGGGTGGCCAGGAGCTTCTTGGCCCTGTCCGTCAGCTCGATCGCCATGTCCTTGTTCTTCAACTGCGCCTCGACGCGGTTGATCATCAAGTCCACCATCTCGATGATCTGGTCCTGCGTGAGCTGGTGGAAGACGATGATGTCGTCGATGCGGTTGAGGAACTCCGGCCTGAAGTGCTTCTTCAGCTCGTCGTTGACCTTGTTCTTCATGCGCTCGTAGTTCGACGCGCCGTCCTGGCCCGTGGTGAAGCCCAGCCCCACGGCCTTGGAGATGTC
>NZ_JBHYHC010000047.1:16932-70827 GCF_042738955.1 Umezawaea sp. NPDC059074 | reverse complement strand
TGTTTTTGCGCCCCCACCCTCTTTCGTCTTGTCAAGGCGTCTTTCCAGCCTTGACAAGACGAAAGAGGGTGGGATAATTGGCGCAATCGGGGGTTAGCCCCTAACCCTCAAGCCCTCATCACAGTAGCAATCGGAATCCGAGCAGCCCGCACAGCCGGAATCAACCCACCCAACACCCCAGCGACCAACCCGGCGATCACCCCGGCAACCCCAGCCTCCCAGGGAAACGCCACATCCTGAAGAAACGGCTCCCGAGACCCCAAAACCACGCTAACGGCCTTCAACCCCACCGCCCCCACCCCAATGGCGAACGCCGCAGTCAACAGCCCGGTCAACAACGTCTCCGCCAACACAATCCCCGCCAACAACAACCGAGGCGTCCCCACAGCCCGCCGCAACGCGAACTCCTCGATCCGTTCCCCCACAGTGGCCAACCCAACGTTCAAGATCCCAGCCACACCGATCAACAACACCAACCCGGCCATCCCCAGGAAGATCCACCGCATCAACGTGAGCTGCGACTGCATCTCCTTCAACGAGTTCACCGTCTGGAACGAGATCTCCTCCGGCGCAACCCCCGACGCCACCAACCGACTCCTCAACGTCTGCTGAAGATCAGCAGTCGAACCAGGCGCGAGCATCAACTCCACCCCGCCATACCGCTCATCACTCAAACTCTCAACAGACATCCAGTTCAACAACTCATCAGACCGAATGTAAATCGTCGGCCCCCAACTCCCATCATCCACCACCCCCACAATCCGCGGAGTGGTGTTGGCAACAGCCCCCTCCACCCGCATCTCCGCAGGCACCTTATGCCGAGCAAACCCCTCCGCAGCCTTCTTGTTCACCACGATCCGCGGCGACAACGACGGCGCACTACTGGAATCCAACCACTCCCCGGACTCAACCCGATAAGGCCGAAACTGCCGAACATCCCCGGTAACGGACTTCATCGCCACTTCAATAGCCTGCCCGGGCGGCGCACCAGGATTGTCCTCCACAGGCCGACACTGCCCACTGGCATCGCAGGTCATAGACATAGCCCCACGAAACCCGCCACCCTCATCCAAAGGCCCGCCCCCCTCATTCAGAGGCTTAACCCCAGGCTCCCCGATAACCGCCTTCCCAGTAGTCAACCCAGCCGCATCAGAACGCCCCTTCACCAACTCCAACGCCACCGGCGAAGACTTGCTCGGCAGGTAAGTCCGGACAGTCCCATCCTTACCCTGACTGATCTCGATGTCCGACAACAACGCCCGCTGAGCGATCACCGACCCCGCCTGCACGGTGACAACGGCCAGCACCCCCAGGAACAAGCTCACCATCGACAGGAAGGTCCGCATCTTGCGGGCCCGAATCCCCTGCCCCCCGATGATCAACGAGGACCGAAACCGCCCGGACAGCCGCATCACACGACCACCCGCCCCGACTCCCGGTCGAACACCCCGTTGGTCAACTGAAGCACTCGCCCCATCTTCGCCGCGTGGTCGTGATCATGGGTCACCAGGATCAACCCGCACCCCCGATCAGTGGCCGACCGCAGCGCCTCCACCACCAAGTTCCCCGTCTCGGTATCCAGAGCCCCAGTAGGTTCATCCGCCAACAGAATCTTCGGCTCCCGCACCAAAGCCCGAGCAATAGCCACCCGCTGCTGCTCACCACCCGACAACCGAGGCGGCTTGTGCTTGGCGAGGTGCCCGATCCCCACCCTCTCCAACGCCTCCATCGCCTTCGCCTTGCGCTTCCGCCGCGGCAGCCACCCCTGCCCGTTCACCAGCGCCATGGACACGTTCTGCACGGCCGTCAGGTGCTTCAGCAGGAAGAACCGCTGGAACACGAACCCGAACTCCTCGCTGCGCAGCGCCGCGGCCTTGCGCTCGGGGACGCGGGTGATGTCGTTGCCGTTCAACAGGTACCGCCCGCCGTCCGCCCGGTCGAACAGGCCGATCAGGCTGAGCAGCGTGCTCTTGCCGGACCCGGACCGGCCGAGGATCGCGACGCTCTCCCCGGCGTGCAGGGTCAGGTCGACGCCCGCGAGGATCGTGCGGGGCTCGTCCTGCCCCTTCAACGTCTTGGTGAGCCCGGTGATGTCGATGAGCGGGGTCATCACGACCCCGACTTGGGGGAGTTCGGGTCCTGCTGCTGGGGCGCGGTGGGCAGGTTCGGCCCCGGCAGGCTCACGGTCTCGTCCCCGGTGAGGCCGGACTTGATCTCCACGACCTTGCCGTCGGTCAACCCGAGGACGACGTCCGCGATCACCTTGCTGCCGTCGGCCTTCACGATCTCGACCTTGCCGTTGCCCTGCCCGCCCGCGACGGCCTCGACCGGTACCACGAGCGCGTTGGCCGACGTCTGCGTCACGACCTCCAGCGTCGCCGCCGCGCCGTTGATCAGCTTCACGTCACCGGGCGCGGTGCACACCAGCCGCAGCCCGGTCGCCTCGGACTTCTGCCCCGTGCCGGACTGGTCCTTCTGCGGGGCCTGGGGAGCACCCGTCGACTGGGTCTTGTCCTTCTCCTCGTCCTTCTTCTCCTCCGGCGGCGCGGCGGGCACGGTCCCCGCGGGCAGCGCGGCGATCGTCCCGAGCACCGTGCACGGGAACGGCCCCGGCCCGTTCTTGATCTGCCCCTGCACCGACGCCGCCCCGTCCGCGATCCGGTACGCCTGCGCGCTGTCGATGTCCGCCGCGATGCCGTAACCCGCCAGCTTCGCCGACGCCACCGGCATCCCGGCCGTCACGGTCGCCTTGTCGTCCACCAACCGCCCGGAGAACGCGGCCCCCGCGGGCACCTCGAACCACGTCGGCTCACCGTTCGCCCACACCGACCCGATCCTCGTCGCCACGGTGGGCGTGGAGGTGGGTTCCTTGACGTCCATGAACCGCACCTGGCCGTCGATCGGCGCGACGAGGCCGAACACCGGGTTCATCGTGACCTTCCCGGTCAGGCTCACCTTGTTCGTGAGGTCCTGCCGGGTCGGCTTGGCGGTGGTCATGGCCGTGCCGCGCGGCGCGAGGTCCGGGTTGGACGGGGCCGCCCCCGACGAGCCGCAGGCGGTCGCGGCGACGACCACGACGGCCAGTCCGCCCGCGCGGACGAGGACTTGCTTCAACACCGGGTATCCCCCCACTGACGAGTGTCCGGTCGGATTCGACCTCGAGAACTAGACGCCCATGAGACGATCCGGGTTGCACCACGCGCTTCGGCAAAACGGTCATCGCGGGAGTGGCCGATCGGCCGATTGCCGCGAATCCCGAATCGTGCCCGACGAGCTGACCTGCGAGTTCCTCGTTCAGCGCAAAGAGAAAACCGCCCGTGTCCGAAGAGGACACGAGCGGTTCCCGGTAAGTCGGATCAGACGGTCCACTTCTGGTTGGCCGCTCCCGTGCACTCCCACAGGTGCGTCCGGGTGCCGTCGGCGGAGTTGTTGCCGATGACGTCGAGGCACTTGTTCGCCGGGATGTTCACGATGTCCCGAGCGCCGCTGACGGCCCACTGCTGGGCGCCGGTGCCGTTGCAGTCCCACAACTGGACCAGGGTCCCGTTGGCCGTGCCAGCCGACGCCGCGTCCAGGCACTTGCCCAGCGCGCGGATGGTGCCGTCGCCGGGACGGCTCCAGTTCTGCGCGGCGTTGCCGTTGCAGCCGACGATCTGGATCGGCGTGCCGTTGGCGCTGTTGGCACCGGCCACGTCGAGGCACTTGCCCGCGAGGCCGATGATCCGGCCGCCGCCGGAGGGCGGCGGGGTGGTGTCGGAGGTCGTGACGCGGACGTAGTCCACCAGCAGCTGCTGCGGGAACTGGGTGCTGCTGTTGGGGTCGCCGGGCCAGTAGCCGCCGACCGCCAGGTTCATGATGATGAAGAACGGCTTGTTGAACACCCACTGGTTGCCGTTCAGGTCCGCGGGCGTGCGGGTCTGGTAGACGTTGCCGTCCACCGACCAGCGGATCTGGTTGGGCGCCCAGTCGATCGCGAACGTGTGGAAGCCGTCGGAGAAGTTCGGCCCGTTGTAGCCCGCGCCGATGCCGCCGGAACCCGAGTAGCCGGGGCCGTGCAGCGTGCCGTGGACGGTGTTGGGCTCGAAGCCGACGTTCTCCATGATGTCGATCTCGCCGCTGCCCGGCCACGGGTTGCCGCTGTTGATGTCGGCGCCCAGCATCCAGAACGCGGGCCACATGCCCTGGCCGCGCGGCAGCTTCATCCGCGTCTCGTAGTGGCCGTACGTCTGGGTGAACTTGCCCGCCGTGTTCAACCGCGCCGAGGTGTACTCGCAGCGGCCGTACCAGCAGTTGTAGTTGGCCGGGTTCTCGCGGCGGGCGGTGATGACCAGGTTGCCCGCGCCGTCGGTCGACGCGTTGCTCCGGCTGTTGGTGTACATCTGGCGCTCGTGGTTGTTGACGTTGTCACCCGTCTCCAACTGCCACTTGCTGCCGTCCACCCCACCCCCGGCGGGACCGTTGAACTCGTCCGCGAACGTGGTCGCCATGGCGCCGACGTCCTGTGCGGTGGCGGCGGGCGCGCTGCTGGCCGGGGTGGACAGGGAGACCGCGCCCAGGGTCATCAGCAGGACGGCGCCCAGGATTCCCGCTGCTCGGGCGCGCCGAAGAGGCCCTCGTGTCGACATCGCAGATCACCTTTCAGGCAGGGTGGCGGTTCGGCGTCGAACCACTGATCGGCGGTCGTCAGGGGGGATCAGTGGTAAATGGTCCGAACCACCTGGTGTCACGGGGACGTTACTCGACCTCTTTGTTCAAGTCACGATGAAAGAAGATCCAACCCTATTTATCGTTTCAGTGCGGACTGAACGAAGGCATTCCCCGCTAGTGTGCTGACGAGGGCGCGACCCGCCTGCTTTACTGAACGAACGGTCGGTAGATCACCCCGGACCTTGGAGGACGACCCCGATGGCTCTGCTGCGCAGTTACGTCTCCGGCCGCTGGCACGTGCCGACAGCGGAGGGCGCGCCCCTGCACGACGCGGTGACGGGGGAGGAGATCGCCCGGATCTCGTCGGCGGGGATCGACATGGCCGCCGCGCTGCGGCACGGCCGCGAGGTCGGCGGCCCCGCGCTGCGCGAGCTGACGTTCCACCAGCGCGCGGCCCTGCTCAAGGCGCTCGGGTCGACGCTGCGCGAGCACCGCGACGAGCTGTACGCGCTGTCCGCCCGCACCGGCGCCACCAAGAACGACTCGATGATCGACGTCGACGGCGGCATCGGCGTGCTCCTGGGCTACGCCAGCAAGGCCAAGCGGGAACTGCCGAACGACACGGTCTACGTGGACGGCGCGGTCGAGCCGCTCGGGCGCGGCGGCACGTTCCTCGGCCAGCACATCGCCACCCCGTTGCGCGGGGTCGCCGTGCAGATCAACGCGTTCAACTTCCCGATGTGGGGCCCGCTGGAGAAGTTCGCCCCGGCGTTCCTCGCGGGCGTGCCCAGCCTGGTGAAGCCCGCGTCGCAGACCGCGTACCTGACCGAGAAGCTGGTCGAGCTGATGATCGGCTCCGGGCTGCTGCCCGAGGGGTCGCTCCAGCTCGTGTCCGGCAGCGCGGGCGACCTGCTGGACCACCTGACCGAGCAGGACCTCGTCGGCTTCACCGGCTCCGCCTCCACCGCGCAGCACCTGCGCACGCACCAGGCCGTGGTCCGCTCCAGCGTCCGGTTCAACGCCGAGGCCGACTCGCTCAACTGCTCGATCCTCGGCCCGGACGCGGTGTCCGGCACGCCGGAGTTCGACCTGTTCGTCAAGCAACTCGTCACCGAGATGACCGCCAAGGCGGGCCAGAAGTGCACCGCGATCCGCCGCGCGTTCGTGCCCGCGTCGCTGATCGACGAGGTGTCCGAGGCCGTGTCCGCGCGGCTGGGCAAGGTCGTCGTCGGCAACCCGGCCAACCCGGACGTGCGGATGGGCGCGCTGGCGGGCCTGGAGCAGCGCGAGGAGGTCCGGCGGTCGCTCAAGGGGCTCCTGGAGGCGTCCCGGATCGTGTTCGGCGACCCCGAGCACGTCGAGGTCGTGGACGCCGACGCCGAGCGCGGCGCGTTCCTCTCGCCGGTGCTGCTGCGCGCCGACGACCCGGAACTGGCCCAGCCGCACGAGGTCGAGGCGTTCGGCCCGGTCAGCACGCTGATGCCGTACACCGACACCGAGCACGTGATCCGCCTGGCCGCACGGGGCCAGGGCAGCCTGGTCGGCTCGGTCGTCACGGCCGACCCCGCGTTCGCCCGCGAGGTCGTGCTGGGCGCGGGCGCGTGGCACGGCCGGATGCTGGTGCTGGACCGCGACGACGCCAAGGAGTCCACCGGGCACGGCTCGCCGCTGCCCGCGCTGGTCCACGGCGGCCCCGGCCGCGCCGGTGGCGGCGAGGAGATGGGCGGCATGAGGGCCGTGCTGCACCACATGCAGCGCACGGCCGTGCAGGGCAGCCCGAAGGTGCTCGCGGCCATCACCGGCCGGTGGGTGCCGGGCGCGCCGCGCACGGAGTCCGACGAGCACCCGTTCCGCAAGAGCCTGGCGGAGCTGAGGGTCGGCGACAGCGTCGTGGCCGGTCCGCGCACGGTGACGCTGGCGGACGTGGAGCACTTCGCCGAGTTCACCGGCGACACGTTCTACGCGCACATGGACGAGGAGGCCGCCAAGGCGAACCCGTTCTTCGGCGGCCGGGTCGCGCACGGCTACCTCGTGGTGTCGTTCGCGGCGGGCCTGTTCGTCTCGCCGGAGCCCGGTCCGGTGCTGGCCAACTACGGCCTGGACAACCTGCGGTTCCTCACGCCCACGTTCCCCGGCGACGAGCTGACCGTGACGCTGACGGCGAAGCAGATCACGCCTCGCGAGGACCAGGACTACGGCGAGGTGCGGTGGGACGCCGACCTGGTCAACCAGAAGGGCGAGTCGGTCGCGAAGTACGACGTGCTGACGCTGGTCGCGAAGACCCGCTAGCACAAAGGGAAAGGGGCCGTTTCGTCCACAGTGGACGAAACGGTCCCTTCTCGTTCGACTAGCTCGTGGTGTAGGAGAGGACCTCCGGGGCCGTCCAGTCGCTGGACACGATCGTCGCCCCGAGCGCGCCGAGCTGCCGGACCTTCGCCTGGGCGTCGGCCGCGGCGGGCGCGCGGTTGTCGATGGCGGGCGGCACGCTGTGCGCGTCCGTCATGACGACCAGGTACTTGCCGCCGAGGTAGGGGCCGCCGCCGAAGCCCGCGAAGGACGTGGCGCTCCCGTCGAACACGACCATCCACGGCTTGCGCGAGCCGCCGCGGTCACCGGTGCGCGGGTCGGTCGCCGACGCGCCGTTGATCGCCGGGAACGACAGCGCCGAGGCGAGGGTGCCGCCGGAGTTGGCCGCGATCAGCCGGTCGGCCACCTCCAGGTCGGTGTCGTAGTTGTCGAACGGGTTCTGGAGCTCGAACGTGCCGTTCTCCACGATGAAGATGAACTTGCCGGTCAGCGACGACCGCGACGGCCACCCGTTCGCCTGCACCGCCGAGTCGAGGTCGGCGCTGCCGCCCTTGAGGTTGGCGGGCCCGAAGACGTTGCCCGCGCCCAGGGTGGAGGCGATCAGGCTGTCGAACCGCGGCACGCCGAACCCGGCGCGACCGTCGAAGCCGTTCTTCATCTCGACCTTGACCACCAGCGGCGCGTGGTTCGGGTTGTGGTCGTGCCACAGCTTGAGGTTGCGCAGGCAGCCCGCCAGGTTCTGGTTGCGGCTGCCCGACCTCAGGCCCTCGTAGGTCGTGGCGTTGGAGCAGTTGTTGGCGTTGCCGGGGTCGTGGCCGACCTGGAAGTCGTTCGTGAAGAAGAAGTTCGTCCACACGTCGATCTCGACCATGCCGGGGTTGCGGTCCAGCACGTCGACCAGCCAGGGGGCCGTCTCCTGCGTGTAGCTGTTGTGCAGGCCGACGGCCGTCGTGCCGGTGGCGGTCGGCGTCGCCTGTGCCGACGGCACCACCGTGATCAGCAGGGCCGCCGTGGCCACCGCGGCCAAGAAGCGCTTCATCCGAGACTCCTCGCACTGGACGTTCCCGTACGACTACGCAGGGTAGGAACGTGAAGAGTGTTCACGATGAACTCCGCATGGCCTTCGCGGGAAGTGCTCGGGGTCGTCAACAGTTGACCGTCGCGCGCCGGATGTCGACCTTGAGCTTCGGGGCCCCGTCGACCGGCGCGGGGTCCTCCGGCGTCGGCAGGACACCGGCGGCGGCGACCTTGTCGAGCGTCTTCAGGCCCTCCTCGCTGATCCGGCCGAACACGGTGTAGTTGGGGCGCAGCACCGAGTCCGAGGTGACCAGGAAGAACTGGCTGCCGTTGGTGGCCGGGCCCGCGTTGGCCATCGCGAGCGTGCCGCGCGGGTAGATCCGCCGCTCACCGGTCGGGTCGTTCGGCGCGGGCGGCAGCGTCGTGGGCAGCTCGTCCTTGTACTTGTAGCCCGGCCCGCCCTCGCCGGTGCCGCTCGGGTCGCCGCACTGGAGGACCTTGAGCGTCGGGTACGTCGTGAGCCGGTGGCACGTGGTGACGTCGTAGAACCGGTGCTCGGCCAGGTGCACGAAGCTCTGCACGGTGCACGGGGCCTGCTTGCGGTCGAGCGTCAGGGGGATCGGGCCCTGGTTGGTCCTCAGCAGGACGTCGACCGTGCCGCGGTCGGGGGTGTGCCTCGGGTCGTTCGGGAGGCGCACCGGCCGTGCGGCGGGCTCGTCCGGGGTCTTCGTGTACGCGCACGGGCCGCGGGTCACGTCCGGGCCTCGGGTCGCGTCCGGATCGGGCGCGGCCCCGGCCGCCGACGCGGTGCCCACCAGGAACCCCGCTGCCACGACCAGCGCGACCACGATCTTCTTGCCGTCCACTCAAGTCCTCCTCGTCAGGGCGGCCACCAGTCTTAGTGGACCCCCGGCCGACGCCACAAGGGCCGGTGGTCGGACCCTCGCGTCATCACCGGGGCTGACGACGGGGTGCCGAAGCACGGCTGAAGATCGTCTCGACTCGACGAGCACGGGGAGCAGCAGTGAGACGGGCTTTGGCAGTGGCTTTGGTAGTGACGATGGCGGGAGGAGGTGTGGCGCACGCCGACGCGGCGACCGGCCCGACCTGGTTGCCCTGCGGCGACCGCGGGGCGGAGTGCGCGACCGTGGAGGTCCCGCTGGACTGGGCGAAGCCCGGAGGCGAGCGGATCACCCTCGCCGTCAGCAGGCAGCGCGCGACGGACCGGGCGCACCGCCTCGGCGTGCTGTTCTTCAACCCCGGCGGTCCCGGCGGCCCGGCCGTGTCGGTCGTCCGGGACGAGCCGGACCTGTTCCCGCAGGGGTTGCGGGACCGCTTCGACGTCGTCGGCGTGGACCCGCGCGGTGTCGGCGAGAGCAAGCCCGCCATCGCGTGCGAGAAGCCGCCGATGGATCCCGAGGTCGACCACTTCCCCCGCGACCGGGCCGAGTTCGACCGGCTGGTGGCCTACAACCGGGACGTGGCCGAGGGCTGCCGCCGGGCGACCGGGCCGCTGGTCGACCACGTGGACACCGTCAGCGTCGCCAAGGACTTCGACGCCGTGCGCCGGGCGTTGGGGGAGCGGCAGGTGTCCTGGCTCGGCCTGTCGTACGGCTCGCTGCTGGGCGCCACCTACGCGCAGCTGTTCCCGCGTCGGGTGCGGGCGGCCGTCCTGGACGGCGCGGTCGACCACACCGTCGGCTCCCGCAGGCTGGCCCTGGACGAGGCCGTGGTCAGCGAGGACGTGTTCGCCCGCTTCACGGCGTGGTGCGCGGAGGACACGACCTGCGCGCTGCACGGTCGTGACATCGCCGCGGAGTACGGCAACCTCCTGGACCACCCGCCGGGCGGGGTCACGGCGGCCGAGATCGGCTACGGCATGTACTCGGGCCTGTCGCTGCGCTCCCAGTGGCCACGGGTGGCCGAGATCCTGGTCCCCGCATTGGCGGAAGATCCGGACGCGAGCGCGTTCGCGGGCATCGGCTCGGACGCCGCGTACCGGGTGATCGGCTGCCACGACTTCCCGAGCACGGTCCACGGCTACACCGACCTCGCCGCGCGGCAACGCGAGATCCGCGCCGCGGCCCCGGTGACCCGCGGCTACGTCGAGGGCTGGGACGTGCAGGCCGGCTGCCTGGGCTGGCCGATCCGCGCGGCCAACCCGTGGGGGCCGACGCCGGTCCGCGGAGCCGCGCGCGTGCTGGTGGTCAGCGGCGAGCACGACCCCGCCACCCCGCACTCGTGGGGCGTGGGGCTGGCCGCGCAGATCCGCGGCTCGCGCCTGCTGACGTGGACCGGGGTGGGCCACACCGCCTTCTTCAACGACCCGGACACCCTGGCCGGGGAAGTGCGCCACCTGGTGGGGTGAAACGCGGAACGGGCGCCGGGGGAGTCCCTGGCGCCCGTTCCGGTGCGAGGTCGGTCAGCCGACGATGCGGCGGATGGTGTTGATCGGGCCGATGGAGTCGATCGGCGCGGTCTTCACCGGCACGCCCTCGGTGGAGGCGTGCACGGCGGTGTTGCTGTCGACGACCATGGCGACGTGGCCCTGGTCGGCGTAGTAGATGACCAGGTCGCCCGGCTGCACCTCGCCGCGCGACACCGGACGGCCCAGGACCGCCTGGGCGTACGTGGTGCGGCCGATGGAGATGCCCGCGGCCCGGTAGGAGGCCTGCATGAGGCTGGAGCAGTCCCACGAGTCCGGGCCGTTGGAGCCGAACACGTAGGGCTTGCCGCGCTGGCTCAGCGCGAAGTTCAGCGCCACGGCCACGTCACCGGTGGCGGTGGTGTTGATCGGCGTGTTGGCGCTGCCGCTGTTCAGGGTGTTCTTGGTCGAGGAGCTGAGCGAGCTGTACGCCGCCTTCGCCTCCTTGACGCGACCGTCGAGGTCCGCGGCCTTCTTGTCGATGTCGTCGAGGAGCTTCGCGGCGTCGTCCTTGGCCTTGCTCGCGCGGTCCGTGGCGTCCTTGGCCGACGACCGGGCCTGGTCCGCCGTGGCGACCGCGCCGGACAGCTTGCCGAGGGCCTCGTTGTTGTCCGCCGCGAGCACGCTGATGGCCGACATGCGGTTGAGGAAGTCCTGCTGGGAGTCGCTCACCAACAACGCGGAGAGGTTGTTGAAGCGCGCGCCCTCGAAGGACGCCTCGGTGAGCAGGTCGACCTGGCCGCGGAACTGCTCCTCGGTGGCCTTCGCGGCGTTCTCCGCGTCGGTGGCCGTCGAGAGGTCCGTGTTGGCCTTGCCCAGCTCGTCCTCGGCGACCTTCAGCGCTTCCTGCGCCTTGATGTGGTCGGCGTTGAGGACGTCGGCCTCGTGGGAGAGGTCGTTGTACTTCTGCAGCGCCTCGGATTCGGGGTCGGCGTTGGCGTAGGGCGCCGTGCCGAGGACCGTCGCGGCCACGGCTGTGGCCGCCAGGACTCCCTGGAACATCCGCTTGCGTGGTTGCGACGACACGTCGCGCAGCCTCCTTCGTCGGGTACTTCCCACCTGTGCCCATGCAGCACTGTCACAGTCTGTGCGGCGGTGACCTGGTCGTTTCGCCCATAAGGGCTAGCGACTGGCGCGAAGTCTCGATCAGGTTACGGAACGTCTTGCTTGGAGTCCACCTTAGAGTTTTCGCTGCCCCGAACGGCTCTACGGGAATGCGATCACTCGAAATTACGTTGAACCGGTGAGTTGAAGTGTCAACCTGGAGGACGACATGCCCGCGGTCACCGTCACCGACATCACCAGCCTGGCCCGCATCCCCGAACCCGCCCCGGACGCGGCCGACCGGAAGGTCCGCTCGGTAACCACAGGTCCGCGCGGTTTCGAGGGCGAGGGCTTCCCCGTCCGACGCGCCTTCGCGGGCATCGACCTCGCCGACCTCGACCCCTTCATCCACATGGACCAGATGGGCGAGGTGGACTACGGGCCGGGCGAGCCGAAGGGCACTCCGTGGCATCCGCACCGCGGGTTCGAGACCGTGACGTACATCATCGACGGCGAATTCGAACACGCCGATTCGCACGGCGGCGGCGGCAACATCACCAACGGGGACACCCAATGGATGACGGCGGGCGGGGGAGTTCTCCACATCGAGAAGCCCACCGAGGAACTCGTGCGCACCGGCGGGGTCTTCCACGGCGTGCAGCTGTGGGTGAACCTGCCCAAGGCCCGCAAGTGGGTGGAGCCGCGCTACCAGGACCTGCGCGGCCACCAGTCCGTGCTGCTCGCGAGCCCGGACGGCGGGGTGCTGGCGCGGGTCATCGCCGGTGACGTGGCGGGCCACGAGGGGCCCGGCTCCACGTACACGCCGATGACGATGCTGCACGCCACCGTGAGCCCCGGAGCCCGCGTGCGGCTGCCGTGGCGGCCGGACTTCAACGCGCTGGTCTACGTGCTGGCGGGCGACGGCACGGTCGGCGCCGAGCGGCGGCCGATCTCCACCGGGCAGCTCGCGCTGTTCGGGCCCGGCGACACGATCGTGGTGGACGGCGCGAGCAAGCAGGAGTCGCGCCACGCCGAGATGGAGGTGATCGTCCTGGGTGGAGCGCCGATCCGGGAGCCGGTCGCGTGGGGCGGGCCGTTCGTCATGAACACCCGCGCCGAGGTGTTGCAGGCCTTCGAGGACCACCAGGCGGGCCGACTCGGGAGCATCCCGGCCCAGTACCTGCCCCACGGTGACGTGGGCGGACAGATGTCCTGACCCTGGTGAGGGGGCCGTGGAACGTGCGACGGCCCCCAGCTCACCTGGGGGGTTGGGAGCCGGGGGCCGTGTACACGCCGGGTGCGGTCAGGGGGGTCGACAACACCGGGCAACCAAGAGTCTATGCGGTGAATCGGTTTCGTGTACGCCAACCGCGCGGACAAGCCCATGAGAATTTCCGATCAGCCCGACCGGGCTCAGCTCGCCATCGCCGCGGCGAACGTGCTGAGCGCCTCCCGATCCGGTCGGCTCGTCTTGCTGATCAGGCTCGCGACGTGCTTCTCCACGGTCCTGGGGGAGATGTGCAGGCGTGCCGCGATGGCCTTGTTGCCCATCCGGTTCGCCAGGAGCAGGAACACTTCGAACTCCCGAACAGTGATCCCGAGCACTCTCAACTGGCGCGGAACCTGCTCGGTGCCGGTGCGCCGCTGCTGCACCGACACGCCGACCTGGCGCAGCAGCCCGCGGCACGCGCTGGCGACCGGCGTGACCTGCGCCTGGTGGAAGTACTCCTCCGCGCCGCGCAGCCACGCCACCGGGTCGCCCCAGCCGTCGGCGTGCGCCGCCTCGGCGACGAGCCGCAGCCCGAGGTGCCGGGCGACCGGGAACACGGCGGCGGACTCCTGGGCGGCCCGCACGGCGTCGCCCGCCTCGGCGGTCCTGCCCTCGCGGCCGAGCAGCACGGCGTGGGCGAGGTCGGCGAACACCCGGTTCCACCGCATGCCGCTGGCGGCGGCGCTGGTGATCTCCCGGTAGTGCGGCCACCCCGCCCGGCCCGCGAGCACGCCGAGCAGCAGGTGCAGCCCGTGGCGGCCCGCGAGGTGGAACGTGGTCGGGTTCTCCGCCTCGTACGCCAGCGCCTGGGCCAGTTCGCTCTCGGCCAGGTCGCGGTCCTCCTCCAGCAGCGCGCAGAACGTCCGCGCCAGGCCGAAGCACAGCGGCAGCTCCTGCGAGCCGCCGCCGGACACCGAGCGGAACTCGGCGATGGCCTGCTCCATGGCGGGGCGGTCGAGCCGGTGCGCGGCCGAGGTCGCCTTGACCATCAGCAGGTACCGGGTCAGCGGCGTCATCTGGAGCCGGGAGGTGACCTGCGCGGTCCGCTCCACCAGGTCGGCGGCCTCGTCGTAGGCGCCCACGAGCACCGCGTGCAGCGACCGGATCGCGTCCACGTTGTAGGCGATGGTGATCGCGCCGACCCGCTGCGCTTCCTCACGGGTCCGGTCGAGCGTCGTCGTGGTCGCGTCGACGAGCCAGTCGTTGCCCGCGATCCGCACCATCGCGTACACCTGCTGGATCGGCAGGTCGTACTCCTCGGCCAGCATCCTGGCCTGCTCGAAGCACGCGTTGGCCTCGGCGAGGTTGTTCTCGCGGGCGAGGATGCCCAGCAGCTGCCACGCCTCGCAGCCGACCAGCGGCAGCGGCACCCGCTTCGCGGCGTCCACGGCCCGGCGCGCGAGCACCGCGGCCGCGGCGATCCGGTCCGGGCTCTGGGTGTGCAGCGTCAGCGCCGCCGCGATGGCGTCGACCGGCGCGGTCTGCTCGTCCTCGGCGTGGTTGCCCAGCAGCGCGCGGGCGGCGGCGACCTGGGCCATGCCGTAGTCCCACCGGCCCGCGATGTAGGCCACCCGCGCGAGTTCGATGTGCAGGGTGGCCCGCCGCGGCCGGGCGAGCCCGGCGGCCGCCAGCTCGGCCAGCGTGTCCGCGAGCCGGATCCCCGCCTCGAACTGGCCCGCCTCGGTCAGCGCGGGCAGCAGCGACTCCAGCACGTCCGCGCGGATCTCCGGGTCGACGCCGCTGGTCAGCAGCCGGTTGGCCTGGTCGAGCAGGGTGATCGCGGAACCGGGCGCGCCGCCCTTGAGCGCGCGGCGACCCGCCTCGGCCAGCAGCCTGCCCGCCTGGGCGTCCTCGCCCGCGTCCAGCCGCAGCGACGCCACCAGCGCGCACCACTCGCCCGGCAGGTCGGGATAGGCGATCTGAATGGCGTCGGCCGTTCGGCCCGAGATCTCCGCCCTGTCACTGGGCGTCAGCTGCGCGCGCAGCGCCTCCGCGGTGAGCGGGTGGCGGAAGGCGTACCAGTCCGGCGCGGGCTCGTCCGGTGTCACGAGCTGCGCGGCCACGCCCGCGTGCAGGTGGCTGAGCAGTCCGCGGTGGTCCATGCCGGTCACCCGCTGCACGACCGAGAGCGGGAACCGGTGGCCCAGCACCGCGGCCACCGACAGCAGCTCACGGCCCTGCGGCCCGAGCCGGTCGGTGCGGTGGGCGATGCTGCGCACGAGCGCCGTCGGCACCTCGATCCGCAGCTCGCCGAGCACCCGCCAGCCGTCCGGGCCGGGCACCAGCAGACCGCTGCTGACCATGCCGTGCAGCAGTTCCTCGACGACGAACGGGTTGCCCGCGCTGTCGGCCCACAGCCGGTCCGCCACCTCGGCGGGCACGGCGTCCGGCTCGACCTCCAGGCAGGACGCGGCCATGCGGCGGACCTCGTCGCGGGAGAGCCGCGACAGCTCCAGCAGCACGCCCGCGTCGCGCTGAGCGGACAGCGACACCACGTCCAGTGCGTTGCCGGGCTCGGCGCGGATGGTCACCAGCAGCACCACGGGCTGCTGGTCCAGGTTGTCGGCCAGGTACTCGATGACCGCGAGGGTCTCGGCGTCGGCGTCGTGCAGGTCCTCCAGCACCAGCAGGCACGCCTGCCGCTTGCCGACGATGGACAGCAGCCGCAGCACCGCCTCGGCCAGCACGACCAGCGACTCGCCGTTGTGCTGGCCCTCGCCCCGGCTCCACTCCGGGATGAGCCTGCCGAGCACCGGCTTGTACGGGCCCAGCTCCTCCTCGTCCGGGGCCTCGCCGCCGCGGAACAGCGACAGCAGCGCCTCCGACAGCGGGCGGAACGGGACCATCGGGCCGATCGTGCTGCCGCGGCCGCGGAGCACCCGCATACCGCTGTCGAACGCGCGGCCCGCGGCGACCCGCGCGAGTCTCGACTTCCCCACGCCCGCTTCGCCGACCAGGAACACGGCACTGCCGCGGCGGGCCCTGGAGTGCTCCAGTGCCCGCTCCAGCTCGTGGACTTCCTTGTCCCGGCCGACCACCACCGGCGCGCGGGTCTGCATGAGGCCGACCTTAGCGAGCCGCCGGCGTCCACCGGTTCCGCTATTGGAATGCCGTATGCGCGGCACCGGACTGCCCGCACCCCCAGGGGGCGGGCAGTCCGGTCGTCGAGGGGGTCAGGCCGGGTTGCCGGGGGCGCTGACCGTGGTGAGCGTGGTGGCGCCGAACGCGACGACCGCGAGGCCCGCCGTCAGCGCGAACCCGCCGAGCACCCTGGTGCGCAGGCCGACCTTCGTCATGCTGGACAGCGCCATCTCCCCGGCGGGGTTGGTCTCGGCGTCGAACTCGTCGGTGTCGAGCGCCGGGACGTCGATGTTCATGGCGTTGTTCATCGGAATTCTCTCCTTGAGGGGTTCGTGTTCTACCGGGATTGGAGCAGGAGCACCGAGGGCACCTGGTCCGCGAAGCCGAGCCGGAGCAGTCCGTAGCCGATACCGGACAGCCCGGTGAGCAAACCGGCGGAAGGGACTCCGCCGGGAGTTCCGCAGCGCGCTCCGTACTGCTCGAGCGCGCCGAGCACGAGACCGGCCCGCCGGGTCCGCGCGGCGGCGGCCCGGTCGTGGCCGCGTTCCGCGAGGACCGTCAGCGCCTCCACGACACCGAGCTCGCCGTGGCACAGGCTGAGGTCGCGCAGGGGTTCGTGCACCGCGAGCGCGTTGAGGCACCGGTCGAGGTGCAGCGTGTACGCGTCCAGCGGCTGTTCGGGGTGGGCGACGTGGGCGAGGACCGCGCCGGACAGGCCGGAGCACCAGCCGTGGTCGGCCTCGCCGACGGGCAGCAGCCGCTGCCGCAGGCTCCGGTCGGCGCGCAGCGCGGCCCGTCCGGACACCGCGTGCCGGACCTCGCCGCTCGCGGCGGCGAAGCGCAGCAGCGCCCAGCCGACCCCGGCGGCGCCGCGGGCGAACCCGTCGCCCACGGCGGCCCGCTCGGCCAGCCGGTCGGCGAACCGGGACGCGAGCTTGCCCGCCTGGGGCAGTCCGGTCTCGGCGTGCACGGCCACCATCGCGGCCAGCCCGCCCGCGGCGCCCTCGACCACGGACGACGACTCGTCCTCCAGGTCGGCGGCCAGGTCCACGGACTTGTCCAGCCAGCGGGGCAGGTCGGGGTCGTCGGCCAGGATCGTGGACAGCCGGGCCAGCGCGTAGCTGATGCCGCCGAGGCCGTGGAAGCCGCCGCTGCCGACGGCGGGCGCGAGTGCCGGGTCGGCGGCCATCGCGTCGAGCAGGTGGGGGATCGGCCGCAGGGCGTCGCGGGCGAACTCGGTGTACCTCTCGGCGCCGGTCAGCGCCCCGAGCTGCGCGAGGAACAGCGCGACACCGGTGTAGCCGTTGGACATGCCCGCGCCCATCGGCAGGACGGTCCAGTGCTTGTCGTCCACCAGTTCCAGGCCGAGCCAGTTGACCCGGTTCCCCTCCACGGTGGCGTGCGCCAGGATCTCGTCCGCGATGCCGCAGGCCGCGACCAGCAGCCGCTGCGGGTCCGGCACGCCCGCCGCGACCCGCCCCGGCACCACGTCGGAGCTGCGGTGCACGGCGGCGCCGGTCCGGCCCGCCAGCGACGCGGCGATCAGCCACTGCTGGTCGTGCCGGTCGACCTCGTCCATCCGCTCGACCTTGCGCCGAGCGGCGTCCAGGCCGGTGATCGGCAGCAGGTCGGGGAGGCGGGCGCCGGTCGACGTCCAGACGTCGCGGCTGCCCGGCCGGACGGTGAACAGCGGCACGTCCCCGGCCCACAGGTCGGCCAGCTCGTGGGGGACCAGCGCGCGCAGCAGCGGGTCCTCGCGGGCCTCGGTCCACAGCAGGTCCAGCGCCAGGTCCCGGTCCAGCGCGTCGCGCGCCACGTCCGGGTGCGTCGTCTCGTCCAGCGCGGTCGCGTAGGAGCGGGTGGCGCGGGCGACGAACCGCACCGGCACGTCGGCGCAGCGGCCCAGCAGGTCCAGCAGCTCGGCGCGGTGCGCGCAGATCGTGTCGTGGCCGACGCGGAACCCCGCCAGCAGCGCGGTCTGGTAGTCGCCCGGCTCGGCCTCCACGCCGCCCAGCCGCGGGCGGTTGTGCGCGCCGGTGCTGGGCTTGGCGCGGCGGACCAGCCGCATGGTGTCGGTGGCCGGGTCCTGCCAGTCGACGACCTCGGCCGGGTAGTTCGCGCCGTCGTGGTCGCCGCCCAGGCCGGACAGGTCGAACACGCCGTGGTCGCCCAGCAGCATCTGCGGCAGCAGCGCGGTGCGGGTCACGGAGTCGGCCAGCGCGTTCGCCGCCGGGTCGGTGCTCGGCGCGGCCGTGAGCAGCGTCGGGTGGAACAGGGTCTCGACGTCGATCAGCACCGGCTGGTCGCCGCACGCGATCAGGTTCTCGTAGTGCATGTCCGTGCCGTCCACGGCGTAGACGAGGGCCAGCAGCGCGCCGAGCCGGTGGTAGAACCGGCCGATCCCGCTGACCTCGGAGCACTCCTCGTGCTCGACGAACTCGACCCAGCCGTAGTCCTCGCCGCGCACGACCCGCACCTGCCGCAGGCCGAGGCGGGTGTGGCCGTCCAGCCACCCGAGCATCTCGTTGAAGCGCACGTGCAGGTCGATCGTGCGGGGCTTGTAGACCAGCCGCGACCCGTCGGCGAACCGCAGCGCGCACACCGCCCGGCCGCCGCCGTGCGAGTCGCCGCCGCCGGACTCCACCGCGATGATCGCGCCGGGGTCGACGCCGTCCAGCAGGTCGGCCACGATCCGGTCGCGGTCGGCGGCGAACCGGTCGAGCATCTCGACCCGCGCCGCCGCGGCGTTCAGGCACGTCTGGCCCAGCATCCGCGCGAGCACCGGGTAGCGGCGCAGCAGGCCCGCCAGGTCGACGTGGTTCACGAAGTGCCGGAACCGGTCCGCCGGGGTCGCGCCGACCAGGTCGCCCGCCTGCCGGGCCAGGTTCAGCTCCAGCACCAGCGTGCGGGCGGCGATCCGAACCAGGGCGTTCGCCAGGTGGTCGGTGAACGCGCGGCCCAGCCGCGGGTCCGTGGTCGCCGCGAGCGCCAGCGGCCGGAGCACGTGGGCGAACGCCGCCGACCACGTGCCGCCGGTGAAGGTGGTGCGAGCCGCGCTCGTGGTGGCGCGTTCCACGAACGCGGCCCACTCCGGCCGCCCGGTGCGGGCGGCCAGCTCCGGTGCGGGCTCGGCGAGCAGCGCGGCGAGCCCGTCCTCGTCGAGACCGACGTCCGCCAGACGCCGCGCGAACCACTCGGCGGTGTCGTGCGAGGCCCGCCACTTCGCCAGCCGCGCGCTCGTCCGCCCGGTCGGGGCGGGCGGCCGTTCCGCGAGGCGGAGGCCACCCGCCCACCAGGCGGTGGGCTGCTGCGCGGCGGGTGTCGGGGTCACGGGGTAGACGGTGTCACCCCCACCCCCCGCTCGACATGGGGGCAACGCCCCCAGATTCCCGTCGCGCCCCCGGCGGTCGGTCCCGTCCCAGGTCAGCGGGGAATGTGGGGGTGCCGCACCCATGCCTGCGGCGGTGTGGCGCGGTGAGACTCGGTCCCGCTTCTACCCGTCACTCACAAAGGCCGACGATGGAGCTCGAGAAGAAGAAGTTCACCGTCCTGGTCAGCAGCGTCGCCTCCGATTCCCACACGTGGAACCTCGTCTTCCTCCAGTTGCTGCTGGAGGAGCTGGGGCACCGCGTGGTGAACATCGGCGCCTGCGTCCCGGACGACCTGCTGGTCGAGTCCTGCAGGCTGCACCGGCCCGACCTGGTGGTCATCAGTAGCGTCAACGGCCACGGCCACCACGACGGCGCCCGCGTGATCGGCGAGCTGCGGTCGCGACCGGACCTCGTGGGGCTGCCGGTCGTGATCGGCGGCAAGCTCGGCATCGGCGGCGTCGACAACGCGCGGCACACCGACGACCTGCTGCGGGCCGGTTTCGACGCCGTGTTCGACGACAGCGCCGGTGTCGACCCGTTCCGCGAGTACCTCGGCGCGCTCGGTTCCCTGGCCGCGGTGACCGCGTGACCAGGGGTGTGCGCGACACGTCCACGGCCGTGGCGTTCGGCGACTTCGTCGCCCAGGCGCACGCGGCGGGGCGGCTGGTCGTGCAGCCGAGGATGGGGTTCAGCGATCCGGGCCAGATGCGGTCCGGGCTGATCGCCACCAAGCTCGCCGACGCCACCACGGTCGGCACGATCACGCTCGACAGCTACACCCGCGTCGGCGCGAACGGCGAGGCCAGGCGGGCGCTCGACGAGGGGGTGGCGCTCAACGGCTACCCGATCGTCGCCCACGAGCCCGCGACGACCGCCGCCGTCGTGGAAGGCCTGCGCGGCCGGGGTTTCCCGGTCCAGGTCCGGCACGGCTCGGCCCACCCGGAACCGATCGTGGCCGCGCTGGTCGCGGCCGGGTTCACCGCCACCGAGGGCGGGCCGGTGTCCTACTGCCTGCCCTACAGCAGGCTGCCGCTGCGCGACTCGGTCGACAACTGGTCGCGGGCGTGCGAGCTGCTGGCGGCGGTGCCGGACGCGCACCTGGAGACGTTCGGCGGCTGCATGATGGGCCAGCTGTGCCCGCCCAGCCTGCTCGTGGCGATCTCCGTGCTGGAGGGGATCTTCTTCCGGCGGCACGGGCTGCGCAGCGTCTCGCTGAGCTACGCGCAGCAGACCGACACCGCGCAGGACGAGGACGCCATGCGGGCCCTGCGCAGGCTGGGCCACGAGTTCCTGGACGGCGTGCAGTGGCACGTCGTGGTCTACGCCTACATGGGCGTCTACCCGCGCACCCCGCGCGGGGCGTTGAGCCTGCTCGGCGGCGCGGCCCGGCTGGCGGCCCGCACCGGCGGGGCCCGGCTGATCGTCAAGACCGTGGCCGAGTCCGCCCGGATCCCCACCATCGCGGAGAACGTGGCCGCGCTGGAGCACGCCGCCCGCGAGGCGGAGCGGGCCGGGACGGCGCCGGAGGGCGACGCCGACAGCGCCGTCTACCTGGAGGCCCGCGCGATCGTCGACGCGGTCCTCGACCTGCACCCCGACCTCGGCCGCGGCTTCGTGCGCGCGTTCGAGCGCGGCTACCTGGACGTCCCGTACTGCCTGCACCCCGACAACGCCGGTCGCACCCGCGGCCACGTCGACGGGGCCGGGCGGCTGGCGTGGAGCCGGATCGGCGCGCTGCCGATCGGCCACCTCGTGACCCCGCCCCGCGCCGAGGGCATGACCTCGGCGACCTTGCTGACCGCTCTGACCCACGTGGAGCGGACCTTCGATTCCCCCCAGCTGGAGAGGACCGCGCAGATGACCCCACCACCCTCCCCCCAGGTGCACCTGGCCTCGCCGGTGACGCGCACCGTGATGCGGATCCAGAACACCGCGCTCGCCGCCGCCCGCGAATACCTGCGGGACAACGGGTTCATCGAGCTGCTGCCCGCGATCATCGGCCCGGTCACCGACCCCGGCGGCCGCGGTTCCAAGCAGGTGGACGTCGACTACTACGGCCACCGCTACAAGTTGATGACCAGCGCGATCCTCTACAAGCAGGCGTCGCTGCTCGGGTTCGAGAAGCTGTTCTACATCGCGCCGAACGTGCGGCTGGAGCCGCCGGAGACCGCGTCCACCGCGCGGCACCTGGCCGAGTTCCACCAGCTCGACGTGGAGATCGCGGGCGCCAAGCGCGACGACGCCGTCCAGGTCGTGGAGGACCTGGTCCGGGTCATGGTCGACCGGGTCGTCACGACGATGCCCGGCGAGCTGGAGGAGCTGGGCCGCGACAAGGACGCCTTCGCCGACCTGCTGGCGGGCGCGTTCGGCCGGGTCACGCACGGCGCGGCCGTCGCGGACCTGCGCGGCCTCGGCCACCACCAGAGCGCGGACGCCGAGATCGACTGGGAGGGCGAGGCGATCCTGTCGCACAAGTCCAGCCGTCCCTTCTTCATCACCGACTACCCCAAGGGCTCGCGCGGGTTCTACGACCGCGAGGACCCGGCCCAGCCGGGAATCCTGCAGAACTTCGACCTGATCGCCCCCGAGGGCTACGGCGAGCTGTGCTCCGGCAGCGAGCGGGAGTACGAGTACGCCCGCATCGTCGCCCGGATGCGCGAGTCGGGGGAGAACCCGGCCAAGTACGGCTGGTACCTCCAGATGGTCCGCGAGGGCATCCCGTCCAGCGCCGGTTTCGGCATCGGGATCCAGCGCTTCGTGCGCTACCTCGCCGGACTCGACTCGGTGTGGCAGGCCAGCGCCTACCCCAAGATCCCCGGCGTGGTGTCGGCGTGAGCGGGCTGACGGCACAGGGGTTCCCCGAGGACGCGGTCCGCGCTCGGGCTCGGGACGGCGCCGCGTGCGCGTTCCCGCCGGTCGCCCAGTACGGCCGGGAGCTGTTCGGCGCCACGCCCGGCGTCGTGGTCGACGAGCTGGACGCGATGCGGCTGGTGCCGCCGGTGTTCATGCCGCGGCGGCTGGAGAAGCTGATCGACCTGGCCAGGGAGCCGCTCTACGGCGACGTCGACCTGACCACGGTCGTCGGCGGCTTCCGGTCCACGATGCCGGTCTACCTGTCGGCCTTCGGGTCCACGCAGGTCGCCAGCACCGACCTCGGGCGGGCCGCGAGCAGGCAGGCGGGCGCGCTCGGCATCCCCATGGTGATCGGCGAGAACATCGTGCCCGTCAACGGGTTCGGCAGGCTCGGCTCGGCGGACAAGTCGCTGCTGGAGCGGATCCGCGCCTACGCCGACACCGCGCCGGACGGCTGGGGCGGCGTCGTCGTGCAGCAGAGCACCGAGGACGCCGACGCCGAGGTGTGGAACCTCGTCTACAGCGACCTGTCCGCGCAGCCGCTGCTGGACAGCGGGCGGCTCGCGTTCGAGCTGAAGGTGGGGCAGGGGGCCAAACCCGGCCTCGGCGGCATGACCGTGCTGGACGCCGACAAGGCGGCGCGGATCGCGGACGCGTTCGCGATCGACCCGCTGTTCGGCGACAGGGTGCTGCGCTCCAGCAGCCCCGGCACGTTCACCGAGGAGATCCTGCACCAGCAGATCCGGTTCATGCGCAACAACTTCCCGCGCGCGAAGGTGTGGGTGAAGCTGCCGCCCGCGCGGGATGTCGGCGCGGCCGTGCGGGTCGCGTGGCGGGCGGGCGCGGACGCGGTCACCGTGGACGGCGCCGAGGGCGGCACCGGCTGGGCCCCGTCGGGGTTCCTGGACCACGTCGGCCTGCCGCTGGTCGAGTGCCTGCGCCGGATCGGCGAGCCCGAGGGCTGCCTGCTGGTCACCGGCCGCATGTGGGAGGGCGGCCGGGCGGCCAAGTCCATCGCGCTCGGCGCGCGCGCCGTCGGCCTGGGCCGGGCCGCGCTGATCGCCGTCGACGAGGACCCCGAGGTGGGGCTGGTGCGGCTGGCCGAGTGCCTCGCGCTGGAACTGCGGCTGCTGATCAGCTCGGTCGGCAAGTACGCGCCGTGGGCGCTGGGCGCGGAGGACGTGTGGTCGCGGCCGTCGCCCGAGCAGATCCTCCTGCCGGAGCAGGAGGTGCGGTCGTGAGCACCATCCAGTTCGGGCGGGGCCGCGAGGTGTGGGCCGAGGTCGAGCCGTTCCTGCTGCTCGGCCGGGTCAGCGCCGCCTCGCCCACGCCGGTGGTCGGCACCGCCCGACCGCCGCGGAAGTCGCGTTCGACGGCGGACCTCGTCCTGCTGCCCCACGAGGAGGTCCAGCCGTGACGACCACCGAGTCCACGCCCGTCGCCACCGAGCCCCCGCCGGTGAAGCGCCGGGGCGGCCTGCTGTGGCACCGGGACTTCCGGCTGCTGTGGGCGGGCGAGACGATCAGCAAGGTCGGCGGCACGGTCACGGCGGTGGCGATCTCGCTGGTCGCCGTGGACGTGCTCGGCGCGGGCGGCTTCGAGATGGGGCTGCTGCGGGCGATGTCGTGGGTGCCGTGGCTGCTGATCGGCCTGCCCGCGGGAGCGTGGACGGACCGGATGCGGCGGCGGCCGGTGATGGTGACCGTCGACCTGGTGTCGATGCTGCTGTTCCTCAGCGTGCCGATCGCCGCCTGGCTCGGCGCGCTCACCATGACCCAGCTGCTCGTGGTGACCCTGCTCGCCGGGGTCGGGCAGGTGTTCTTCAGCGCCGCCTACCAGGCGTACCTGCCCACCATCGTGGACAAGGACGACCTGGCCGAGGGCAACGCGAAGCTCGCGGGCAGCGAGCAGGTCGCGATGGTCGCGGGTCCCGGCCTCGGCGGGCTCGTCGTGCAGGCGCTCGGCGCGGCCACGGGCCTGCTGACCCAGGCCATCGGGTTCCTGGTGTCGGCGATCTGCCTGCGGTCCATCCGGGCCCAGGAGCCGCCGGTCGAGCAGAAGGCCGTCAAGACCACCCTGCGCAAGGACATCGGCGAAGGGCTGCGGTACGTCGTGCGCGACCCGTACCTGCGGGTGCTCGCCCTGTGCAGCGCGGTCGACAACCTGACGCTATCCGGCGCGCAGGCGTTGCTGGTGATCTTCCTGTTCCGCGAGGTCGGCGAGGGCCCCGGCACGGTCGGCCTGCTGATCGGCGCGGACGCCCTCGGCGGCGTGCTCGGCGCGCTGATCGCCACCCGGATCGTGAAGCGGTTCGGCACCGGCCGCGCGCTGCTGATCGCGGCGCTCGGCGCGACCCCGTTCGGCCTGCTCATCCCGTTGACCCAACCCGGTTACGGGCTGGCGTTCTTCGTGGCGGGCCTGATGATCCCGTCCATCGGCATCGTCGTGATGAACGTGGTCGTCAACGGCTTCCGCCAGTCCTACTGCCCGCCCCACCTGCTCGGTCGGATCTTCACCAGCTCCCGCTTCGTCGCCTTCGGCGTCATCCCGATCGGCGCGCTGCTCGGCGGCGTCCTGGCCGACGCGATCGGCATCCGCGAGGCCATGTGGGCCCTGCTGATCGCCACCACCCTGGGCAAGCTCCTGCGCCTGCTGGGCCCGTTCCGCTCGCAGCGCGTCCTCCCCACCGAACCCCCCGTCGTGTCGAAAGAAGAGGTGCAGTGATGAGCGGCAACCCGTTCGAGCAGGAAGACGGCGTCTACCTGGTCCTGGTCAACGACGAGCGCCAGCACTCGCTGTGGCCCGCCGCCATCGCGGTCCCGTCCGGCTGGACGACCGCGCACGGCGAGGACACCCGGCAGGGCTGCCTGGACTACGTCGAGGCGCACTGGACCGACCTGCGGCCCGCGAGCCTCGTCGCGGCCATGACCAACTGACCTGATCCCCCCGCCTGTCCTGAGGAGTTGCTGTGATCCCCCTGTCTTTCGCCCAGCGCCGGTTGTGGTTCCTCGGTCAGCTCGGGGAGGGCGTCGCCTACAACGTGCCGTTCGCGGTCCGGTTGCGGGGCGCGCTCAACCGCGACGCGCTGCGGGTCGCGCTGGCCGACGTGGTCGCCCGGCACGAGGCGCTGCGCACGGTGTTCCCGGTCGCCGACGACGAGCCGTACCAGCGGATCCTGGAACCCGGTGAGGCCACGCCGGAGCTGACCGTGCTGGAGATCCCGGAGTCCGGCCTGGCCGACGCGTTGACCGAGTACACCGGCCACCACTTCGACCTCGCCGCCGACCTGCCGATCCGGGCGTGGCTGTTCGGTGTCAACGCCGACGAGCACGTGCTCCTGGTGGTCGTGCACCACATCGCCAGCGACGGTTGGTCCATGGGCCCGTTCCTGCGCGACCTCGGCATCGCCTACCAGTCGCGCTGCGCCGACGACCGCCCGGTGTGGGAGCCGCTGCCCGTCGAGTACGCGGACTACACGCTGTGGCAGCAGGAGCTCCTGGGCGACGCGAACGACCCGGAGAGCCTGCTGGCCGCGCAGCTGAAGTACTGGACCGGGGCGCTGGAGGGGATCCCCGGCGAGCTGGCGCTGCCGGTGGACCGGCCGCGGCCGTCCGCCACCAGCAACCGGGGCGAGGTCTACGGGTTCCGCATCGACGCCGAGCTGCACGCCAAGCTGGCGGACCTGGCCCGCACGTCGAACACGACCCTGTTCATGGTGCTCCAGGCCGGTGTGGCCGCGCTGCTCACCAGGCTCGGCGCGGGCGACGACGTGCCGGTCGGCTCGGTCGTCGCGGGCCGCACCGACGAGGCGCTCGACGACCTGGTCGGGTTCTTCGTCAACACGGTGGTGCTGCGCACGGACGTGTCGGGCAACCCGACGTTCTCCGACCTGCTGGCACGGGTCCGCGAGACGGACCTGGCGGCCTACGCCCACCAGGAGATCCCGTTCGAGCGGCTGGTGGAGGCCATCAACCCGGCCCGCTCGCTGGCCAGGCACCCGCTGTTCCAGGTCATGCTCGTGCTGCAGAACAACAGCAAGGCCGCGCTGGAGTTCCCCGGTCTCGCGGTGAGCCCGGAGATCGTCCGCACCGGCTCGTCGAAGTTCGACCTGATGTTCGGCTTCGAGGAGACCTCGGCGGGCATCGGCGGCGCGATCGAGTACGCCACCGACCTGTTCGACCGCTCCACGATCGCCGCCCTCGCCACCCGCCTGGTCCGCGTGCTCACCCAGGCCGCGGCGAACCCGGACGCGAAGGTCGGCGGCATCGACGTGCTGGACGACCAGGAGCGCCACGTTCTCGGCGTCGCCTGGAACAGCACGGACGTCGAGATCCCGGCGGACCGCTGCCTGCACGAGCTGTTCGAGGACCAAGCGCTGCGCACGCCGGACTCGGTCGCCGTGGTCTACGAGGGCGCGGAGATCCCGTACTCCGAGCTCAACGCCGCCGCCAACCAGCTCGCCCACCACCTGGTGCGGCGCGGGGTGCGGCCCGGCGACCTCGTCGGCGTGTACCTCGACCGCGGCCCGGAGCTGGTCGCGGCGCTGCTCGCGGTGCTCAAGGCGGGCGCGGGCTACACCATGCTCGACCCCAAGTTCCCGGCCGAGCGCCTCACCGGCGTGCTCACCGACTCCGGCGTGCGGACCGTGATCACCCGCCGCGGCCTGGCCGAACGCCTGGACGGCGCGCCGGTCGACTGCGTGCGCACCGACCTCGACGGCTCGCTCATCGGCCGCGAGTCCGCGGACGACCTGGAGGGCCTCGGCCACCCGGACACCGTCGCCTGCGTCATGTTCACCTCCGGCTCCACCGGCAAGCCCAAGGGCGTGGCCACGTCGCACCGCGGCTTGGTCGGCACCTACCTGGGCCAGGAGTACCTGCGCTTCGGGCCGGACGAGGTGTTCCTCCAGTGCTCGCCGGTCTCGTGGGACGCGTTCGCGCTGGAGGTGTTCGGCCCACTGCTCTACGGCGGCACGTCGGTGCTCCAGGCGGGCCAGAACCCCGAGCCCGCGGTGATGGCCGCGCTGGTGGCCAAGCACGACGTGACCGCGTTGCAGATGTCCGCCAGCCTGTTCAACTTCATGCTCGACGAGTACCCGGACGTCTTCAAGGTCGTCCGCCAGGCCATGACCGGCGGCGAGGCCGCGTCGGTGGCGCACGTCGCCAAGGCGCTGCGCGACTTCCCCGGCCTGCGGGTGATCAACGGCTACGGCCCGGCCGAGAGCATGGGCTTCACCACCGTGCACGACGTCGTCGAGTCCGATCTGGCCAGCCACTCCATCCCGATCGGCAAGCCCATCGGCAACAAGCGCGCGTACGTGCTCGACCGCGCGCTCGGCCTCACCCCGGTCGGCGTCGTCGGCGAGCTGTACGTCGGCGGGATCGGCCTGGCGCAGGGGTACGTGGGCCGCCCCGGTCTCACGGCCGAGCGGTTCGTCGCCTCCCCGTTCGGCGGCGGCGAGCGCCTGTACCGCACGGGTGACCTGGTCCGCTGGACCGCGGCGGGCGTGCTGGAGTACATCGGCCGGGTCGACGACCAGGTCAAGGTGCGCGGGTTCCGGGTCGAGCCGGGCGAGATCGAGTCCGCGCTGATGCGGCACATCGACGTCGGCCAGGCGGCCGTGCTCGTCCGCGAGGACCGGCCCGGCGACCAGAAGCTCGTGGCGTACGTCGTCGGCACGGCGGACTCCGGCGAACTGCGGGACCACCTGACCGGGTTGCTGCCGGAGCACATGATCCCGTCCGCGTTCGTCGTCCTGGACGCGTTGCCGTTGACCCCCAACGGGAAGCTCGACAAGCGGGCGCTGCCCGCGCCGGACTTCTCCGCCAACGTCACCGGCCGCAAGCCCCGCACCCCGCACGAGGAAGTCCTGTGCGGCCTGTACCGCGAGGTGCTGGCGCTGGACGAGGTCGGCATCGACGACAGCTTCTTCGACCTCGGCGGCCACTCGCTGCTCGCGACCCGGCTGATCAGCCGAGTGCGCACCGCGCTGGGCGTCGAGCTGTCCATCCGGGCGATCTTCGAGGCGCCCACCGTCGCCGGGCTCGCCGAACGACTCGGCGGCGCGGCCAAGGCCCGTCCGGCACTGCGCCGCAGGGCGAGGTAGGAGGAGTCATGGTCCCGCTGTCCCACGCGCAACGACGGTTGTGGTTCCTGAGCCGGTTCGAGACCGGCTCCGCGTTCCACGTCCCGTTCACCCTCCGCCTGCGCGGCGCCGTCGACGTCGGCGCGCTCCGGACGGCTCTGGCCGACGTCGCGGCCAGGCACGAGGTGCTCCGCACGGTGTTCCCCGACGTCGACGGGGTGCCGGAGCAGCAGGTGCTCGACACGGCGCCGGACCTGCTCGTCGAGCCGTACGGCGAGGGGGTCGTGGAGGCGGCGGCCGAGCTGCCGTTCGACCTCGCCGTCGACCTGCCGCTGCGCTCCTGGCTGTTCGAGGTGTCGCCGGACGAGCACGTGTTCCTCGTCGTGGTGCACCACATCGCCAGCGACGGCTGGTCGATGGGACTGCTGCTGGCCGGGATCGCCGAGGCCTACGACGCCCGGCGCAACGGCCGGGCCCCGGAGTGGGAGCCGCTGCCGGTCCAGTACGCCGACTACACGCTGTGGCAGCTCGACGTGCTGGGCGAGGAGGACGACCCGGACAGCGCGATCTCGCGGCAGCTCGCGTACTGGACGGAGTCGTTGGCGGACCTGCCGGACGAGCTGGCGCTGCCGTTCGACCGGCCGCGCCCCGCGGAGTCGACCGGCGAGTGCGGGCTGGTGCCGGTGCTGGTGCCGTCGGGCACGAGCGACGCGCTGGCCGAGCTGACCCGCGAGACCGGCGCGACGATGTTCATGGTCCTGCAAGCGGCCGTGGCCGTGCTGCTGGCGAAACTCGGTGCGGGGGAGGACATCCCGCTCGGCGCGGCCGTCGCGGGCCGCACGGACGAGGCGCTCGACGAGCTGATCGGGTTCTTCGTCAACACGGTCGTGCTGCGCACGGACGTGTCCGGCGACCCGAGCTTCCGCGAGCTGCTGGCACGGGTCCGCGAGCTGGACCTGTCCGCGTTCGGCAACGCGGACGTGCCGTTCGAGCGGCTGGTGGAGGCGCTGAACCCGGAGCGCTCGCTGGCGCGGCACCCGTTGTTCCAGGTCATGCTGGTGCTCCAGAACAACTCCGACGGCGACATCAGCTTCCCCGGCGCGGACGTGGCCGTGGAGTCTGTCGGCTCGCACTCCTCCCGGTTCGACCTGACGGTGAACCTGCGGGAGCGCGAGAACGGCGTCACCGGGCTGATCGAGTACGCCACCGACCTGTTCGACCCCGCCACGGCGGAACGGCTCGCGGGCCGGTTCACCGCCGTGCTGGACCAGGTGGCCGCCGCGCCGGACGCGCCGCTGAGCACGCTCGACGTGCTGCTGCCCGGCGAGCGCGAGGCGCTGCTGCCCGACACCGCCGCCGACATCCCGGACTGGTGCGTCCACGAGCTGGTGGAGGGGCACGCCCGCACCACGCCGGACGCGGTCGCGCTGGTCTTCGGCGACGAGCGGATCACCTACGGCGAGCTGAACGCGCGGGCCAACCGGGTCGCGCACCACCTGATCGCCGACGGCGTGCGGCGCGGCGAGCTGGTCGGCGTGTGCGTGGAGCGCGGGCCGGACTTCGTGGTGGCGCTGCTGGCCGTGCTCAAGACCGGCGCGGGCTACCTGCCGCTCGACCCGTCGCACCCGGCCGAGCGGATCCGGGCCGTGGTGCGGGAGGCGGGCGCGCATCGGGTGCTCACGGCCGTCCCGGACGTGTCCGCGCACTCCTCCTACGACCCGGTGCTCGACATCGACCCGCGCGGGACCGCCTGCGTGCTCTACACGTCCGGCTCGACCGGCGTGCCCAAGGGCGCGATGGGGTCGCACCGCTCGGTGGTGCGCACGTTCTTCGGCCAGTCGTACGTCCACTTCGGACCGGACGAGGTGTTCCTCCAGTGCGCGCCGGTGTCCTGGGACGCCGCCGTGCTGGAGCTGTTCGGCGCGCTGCTGCACGGCGGGACCTGCGTGCTGGCACTGGGGCAGAGCCCCGACCCGGCCGACATCGCCCGGCTGGTCGAGCGGCACGGCGTGACGGTGCTGTGGTTGTCCGCCGGGCTGTTCGCGGTCGTGGCCGACCTGCACCCGGAGGTGTTCGGGCGGGTCGCGCAGGTCGTGACCGGTGGGGACGCGCCATCCGTCGCGCACGTCGCCCGCGTCCGCGCGGACCACCCGGACCTGGCGCTGGTGCACGGGTACGGGCCGGTCGAGAGCATGGTGTTCGCGACCACGCACCGGATCACCGCCGCCGACGCGGTCGTCGTCCCGATCGGCAAGCCGCTGGGCAACACCGACGTGCACGTGCTGGACGACTCCCTGCGGCTCGTGCCGCCCGGTGTCGTCGGCGAGGTCTACGTGGGCGGACTCGGCCTGGCGGAGGGATATCTGGGCCGCGCCCGGCTCACGGCGGAGCGGTTCGTGGCGTCGCCGTTCGGGTCCGGGGTCCGGCTGTACCGGACCGGCGACCTGGCCCGGTGGAACGGCCGAGGCGACCTGGAGTTCGTCGGCCGCGCCGACGACCAGGTCAAGATCCGCGGGTTCCGGGTGGAGCCCGGCGAGGTGGAGGCCGCGCTGGCGGCGCACCCGGCCGTGTCGAGGGCGGCCGTGGTCGTGCGACCGGACTCCTCCGGGCAGAAGCAGCTCGTCGCCTACGCGGTCGCGTCGGTCGACGGGCCCGCGCTGGCCGAGCACCTGGGCGCGGTCCTGCCCACGCACCTGGTGCCCGCCGCCGTGCTGGTGCTGGACGCGCTGCCGTTGACGGCCAACGGGAAGCTGGACCGGGCCGCGCTGCCCGAACCGGACTTCGCCGCCGCGGCGGGCGGTCGGGCCCCGCGCACGGCCCGCGAGGAGATCCTGTGCGGGCTGTTCGCCGAGGTACTCGGCCTGCCGTCGGTCGGGGCCGACGACAGCTTCTTCGCGTTGGGCGGGCACTCCCTGCTCGCGACCAGGCTGGTGAGCCGGGTGCGGTCGACGTTCGACGCCGAGGTGTCGATCCGGGCCGTGTTCGAGGCTCCCACCCCGGCGCGGCTGGCCCTGCGGCTCGACGGGCCGAACGCCCGGCCCGCTTTGACGTCCCGTGAACGACCGGAGCGACCGCCGCTGTCGTTCGCCCAGCAACGGCTGTGGTTCCTGGCCGAGTTCGGCGAGCGGTCGGCGTACAACGTGCCGTTTGCGCTGCGGCTGCGCGGCGCGCTCGACCTCCCGGCGCTGGCGGCCGCGCTCGACGACGTGGTGGCGCGGCACGAGGCGCTGCGGACGGTGTTCCCGGTCGTGGACGACGAGCCGTACCAGCACGTCCGGGCGTCCGGCTCGGTGCCTTTCGACGTGGGGGAGTACTCGGCCGAGGCGGTGACGGCGGCGGCGTGGCACGAGTTCGACCTGGCGTCGGAACTGCCTATCCGGGCGTCGGTGCTGGTCGTGTCACCGGACGAGCACGTGCTCGTCCTGGTGCTGCACCACATCGCCTGCGACGGCTGGTCCCTCGGACCGCTGCTCGGCGACCTCGGCACGGCCTACGACGCCCGGCGCTCCGGAGGTGCGCCGTCGTGGTCGCCGCCGCCCGTCACGTACGTGGACTACGCGCTGTGGCAACGGGACCTGCTCGCCGCGGACGACCAGACGGCGTACTGGACCGAGGCGCTGGCCGGGTTGCCGGAGGAGATCGCGCTGCCGGTCGACCGCCCCCGCCCCGCCGTGCCCGGCGCTGAGGCGGGCGTGGTGCCGGTGCACTGGGACGACTCCGTGCGGTCCGGGCTGGTGGAACTGGCCCGCGCCACCGGCACGACGCTGTTCATGGTGCTGCAAGCCGGGTTGGCCGTGCTGCTGTCGCGGATGGGCGCGGGCGACGACCTGCCGATCGGCACGCCGGTCGCGGGCCGCACCGACGAGGCGCTGGACGACGTGGTCGGGTTCTTCGTGAACACGCTGGTGCTGCGCACCGACGTGTCCGGCGACCCGAGCTTCCGCGAGCTGCTGGCACGGGTGCGGGACACGGACCTGTCCGCGTTCGGGCACTCCGACCTGCCGTTCGAGCGGCTGGTGGAGGTGCTGAACCCGACGCGGTCGCTGGCGCGGCACCCGTTGTTCCAGGTGATGCTGGTGGTGCAGAACAACGCCGGGGCGTCGCTGGAGTTCCCCGGTGTCGAGGTGGCCGCCGAGCCGATCGCCGGTGGCGCGGGGAAGTTCGACCTGAACCTCAGCCTCGGCGAGACGCCGGACGGGCTCGACGGCGTCTTGCAGTACCGGACCGACCTGTTCGACCTCGCGACGGCCGAGTCGCTGGTGGCGCGGTTGGCGGCGGTGCTGGCGCAGGTCGTGGTGGCTCCGGACCTCCCGGTGGGCGCGGTGGACGTGCTGCTGCCGGGGGAGCGGCAGAGGGTGTTGGTGGACTGGAACGCCACGGACCACCCGGTGCCCTCGCTGTCGGTGCCGGAGGTGGTCGAGGCGCAGGTCCGGCGCACGCCCGACGCCATCGCGGTGGTCGACGGGCCGGACTCGCTGACGTACGCCGAGCTGAACTCGCGGGCGAACCGGCTGGCGCGGTCGCTGGTGGCGGCCGGGGCCGGACCGGAGGAGGTCGTGGCGCTGGTGCTGCCGCGGTCGGCGGACCTGGTCGTGGCGCTGCTGGCGGTGCTGAAGACCGGTGCGGCGTACGTGCCGGTCGAGGTGGACTACCCGGCCGACCGGATCGCGTACCTGCTGGAGGACGCGAAACCCGTGCTGGTGCTGGACTCCGTGGCGGTGCCGCAGGGCGACGACACCGACCTCACCGACGCGGACCGGGTGCGGCCGCTGCTGCCGTCGCACCCGGCGTACGTGATCTACACGTCCGGGTCGACCGGGAAGCCCAAGGGCGTCGTGGTGTCGCACGCGTCGGTCGTGGACTACCTGGCGTGGGCCGGGGACGCCTACCCGAGCGCGCGTGGCGAATCGCTGTTCCACTCGCCGATCGCGTTCGACCTGACCGTGACGGCCGTGCACGTGCCGCTCTCCGTCGGCGGGACGGTGCGCGTGACGCCGTTGGACGGCTTGGGTGACTTCGCTTGCGGGCTGTTGAAGGCGACGCCGAGCCACTTGGCGTTGCTGGCCGAGTTGCCGGACGGGTTCTCGCCGACCGGGGACCTCGTCGTGGGCGGGGAGCAGTTGCTCGGCGAGGTGGTCGACCAGTGGCGGGAACGGCACCCGACCGCGACCGTGGTGAACGAGTACGGGCCCACGGAGGCGACCGTGGGGTGCACGGAGTTCCGGGTGCGGCCGGGGGAGTCCCTGCGGCCGGGCGCGGTGCCGATCGGGCGGCCGACGTGGAACACGCGGGTGTACGTGCTCGACGGGTTCCTCCGGCCGGTGCCGGTCGGGGTGGTCGGCGAGCTGTACGTGGCCGGGGACGGGGTGGCGCGGGGGTACCTGAACCGGCCGTCGTTGACCGCCGGTCGGTTCGTGGCGTCGCCCTTCGGCCTCGGGGAGCGGATGTACCGGACCGGGGACCTGGTGCGGTGGCTGCCCGAGGGGGAGTTGGAGTACCTCGGGCGGGCCGACGACCAGGTGAAGCTGCGCGGGTTCCGGGTCGAGCTGGGCGAGGTGGAGGCGGCTCTCCTGGCCTGTTCCGAGGTGGCGCGGGCGGCGGCCGTGGTGGTCGCCGAACGCCAGCAGTTGATCGCGTACGTGGTGCCCGCGGGCACGTCCGTGGACACCGGGGTGCTGCGCAAGCGCCTGGCCGACGTCCTGCCGCAGCACCTGGTGCCGTCGGCGTGCGTTGTGCTGGACGAGTTGCCGTTGACGCCCAACGGGAAGCTGGATCGGGCGGCGCTGCCCGCCGTCGACCGTTCCGGCGTCGGGCGAGCCGCTCGGACGCCCCGTGAAGAGGCGTTGGCGGGGTTGTTCGGCGAGGTGCTCGGACTGTCCGGAGTGGACGTCGACAGCTCGTTCTTCGACCTGGGAGGGCATTCTCTGCTCGCGGTGAAGCTGATCGGGCGGGTGCGGGCGGTGCTGGGCGCGGAGATCAGCATCCGGGACCTGTTCGAGTCGCCGTCCGTGGCGGAACTGGCGCCGCGGCTGGACGGCGGGGCAGGCGATCCGCTGGCCGTGCTGCTGCCGCTGCGGACGGGAGGCGTTGGGGCGCCGCTGTTCTGCGTGCACCCGGCGGCCGGGATCAGCTGGGTGTACTCGGGGCTGCTGCGGCACGTGGACTGCCCGGTGTACGGGTTGCAGTCGCGCGGGCTGACGGAGCCCGAGGCGTTGGCGATGTCGGCCGACGAGATCGTGAAGGACTACCTGGAGCGGATCCGGGAAGTCCAGCCCGAAGGCCCGTACCGGCTGCTCGGGTGGTCGTTCGGCGGCGGGATGGCGCACCTGCTGGCGGAACGGCTGCGGGCCGAAGGCGAACGGGTGTCGTTGCTGGCAGTGCTGGACGGGTATCCCACGCGGGCGGACGCGGCGGTGCCGCCGTTGGTGGCGTCGGACCCGGAGGCGCTGGCGGCGATGGTGCGGTCGCTGGGGCACGAGCCGTCGGTGCCGGGAGTGCCGTTGTCGGCGCTGGTCACGGTGTTCGCGCAGAACGTGAACCTGATGAGCACCGTGACGTCCGGGTTCTACGACGGGGAGATGCTGTTCTTCACGGCCACCGCGGACAAGGGGCCGTCGTCGCCGGTGCCCGGCGACTGGTCGGCGCACGTGGGTTCGCTGGAGGTGCGCCCGATCGACTGCTCGCACGGGGAGATGACCGATCGGGTGGCGCTGGAGGTGGTGGGACCACTGGTCAACGAACGCCTGACATGACGCCTTATGCCGGAATATCCGCCCCTGATTGTGGGAATCAGCCGTTCGAGGGGTGGCGGCGGGCGGCCCGATCGGCACACTGAGCGTGTTCGCCTGATCACCCCTGCATGGTCAGGCCTGCACGAGAGGTGCTTGCCTTGCGATCGAAATCCCTGCTCACTGCCGTGCTGGTGGCGGCGGCCCTGGTCGTCCCCACGACGGCCACGGCCGCTCCCGGCGGCGTTCCCTACGTCTGGCGGGTGCCGGTCACGTCCGCCGCCCAGATGCACCAGTTGGACGAGGCCGGCTTCGACGTCACCGAACGCGACGCGGACGCCGTGCTCGTCGTCGGCGACGCGGCCGAAGCCCAGCGGCTACGGCGCGCCGGCTACGCGCCCACCCGGTTCGACACGGTGTACAAGCCGTTGGACGCCGGGAAGGCCGACGTCAGCGCGGCGACGTTCTACGGCGGGTACAAGACCCCCGCCGAACAGGAAGCCCACCTGGACGCCGTCGCCGCCGCCCACCCGGACCTGACCACGCAGTACGACATCGGCGACTCGTGGCGCAAGACCCGCGGGCTGTCGACCGGCCACGACATCAAGGCCATCTGCATCACCAAGAAGCAGGCGGGTGACTGCGCCCGCACGCCCAACTCGACGAAGCCGAGGTTCTCGATCATCGCGCAGATCCACGCGCGCGAGCTGTCCACCGGTGAACTGGCCTACCGGTGGATCGACTACCTGGTGAACGGCTACGGCACGGACGCCGACGCGACGTCCATTTTGGACACCACCGAGGTGTGGGTGGTGCCGGTCGCCAACCCCGACGGCGTCGACCTGGTCGCCGCGGGCGGCAACAGCCCGAGGTTGCAGCGCAAGAACGCCAACAACCTGCGCGGGTGCAGCGGCACGTCCATCGGCATCGACCTGAACCGCAACTCGTCGTTCAAGTGGGGCGGCGACTCGAACTCCCCGTGCGCCGAGACCTACCAGGGCGCGTCGGCGAAGTCCGAACCGGAAACCCAAGCCCTGGAAAACCTGTTCACCTCGATCTACCCGGACCAGCGCGGCAGCTCCGACACCGCCCCGGCCCCGGTGACCGCGCGCGGCACCATGATCACCCTGCACAGCTACGGCAACGACATCATCGTCCCGTGGGGCTGGAGCCCGACGAAGGCCCCGAACGACGCCCAGATGCGCGCCTTCGGCAAGAAGATGGCCGCTTACAACGGGTATCTGGTCGGGACGAACGAGGAGACCGTCGGCTACGACACCACCGGCACGACCGACGACTTCACCTACGGAGTCCTCGGCGTGGCGAGTGTGACGTTCGAGGTGGGCGCTTCGAGCGGCACCTGCGGCGGCTTCTTCCCGGCTTACTCCTGTGTGACGAGCACGTTCTGGCCGAAGAACAAGGGGGCGTTCATCGTGGCGGCCAAGGCCGCGGCAGCGCCTTACCAGAGCTGACCGATTCGGCCGGGCGCTCCTTTGGGGCGCTCGGCCGTTTGGCTTTGGGTGGTTCTTGCGTTGGGGTGTGGGCTTGCTGTGGCTGGTTCGGTCTTGGCCTTCGGGTGCGTTGGGGGCTTCCGGTGAGTTCGGCTTCCAGCGGATCCTTCGAGCGGTTGCCGGTGTCAGCGGGGTCGGTTGGTGGCTGGCGATTTCCAGCGTGGTCTGTCGGCGGCTGCCGGTGTCAGCTTGGTCTGTCGGCGGCTGCCGGTTCCGGCGTGGTCGGGTCGGCGGCTGCGATTTCCAGCGTGCTGTGGCCGATTTGACATGGGGCCCCTCATTTCGGCCTTGATCGGGCCAAAAGGCAGTGCCCGAAAGCTCTGCCCGATCTCCAATTTTAAGGCCGAAATCCCCATGTCAAATCGGCCACGTTCCGTGGCCCGCACCCGCCGGTAAGCAGCACCCACCAATCCGCCCCACCACCCCGACCCCACTCACCCCCACCCCACTCACTCTCATCACCCCAAGCCCACCGCCTCAATTCATTACCCCGGCCCGACAACTCGACCCACCAGTCCGAGCCGCCCCCAGAAGCCCACCTGCCCTGGCTCACTTGTCCGCGCCCGCTGCTCATATCCGCTGCCCGAGCCATCACCCTGGGCCCTTCATTTGGCGTTTGCTGGCTCCTCATCCGCTGCCCTAGGACCGTCGGCCTGAATCCCTTGGTCCGTCCGACCACCCAACTCTCGCAGCCAAACTCGGCCGCCGCGCCCACAGCCTGCATCCGCCCCGAACCCGCCGCCCCGAACCCGCCGCCCCGAACCCGCTGACTCGGACTCGCCATCCCGCATCCGCATCCGCATCCGCAGCTCTGCCCAATTCCGTACTTGCCACCGAGTCCGTGACCCCGTGACCGCCGATTCGAGCCCGCTGGCCCAAGCCCACCGGCCAGATGCCACTACCCTCACCCCTCACCCCTCACCCCTCACCCCTCACCCCTCACCCCTCACGCCCGCTTTCTCGCCTCTCACCCCTCGCCTCCGCCTTCTCCCCTCTCCCTCCGGCTGGGCTGTGTCCCACTTGGTCACGCTGGCTTACGATCCCCTGCTTATGCAGCAGGTTTCCACCCGCGTGCGTGCGGGTTACGCGATGGGCTCGTTCACCACTGGGGCCTTTGGGACGGTTCCCGGTCTTCTGCTGCTTCCGTACCTGACCGACAGCCTCGCTGTGCCCGCTGCCGTTGCCGGGTTGCTGGTGTTGCTGCCCAAGGCGTGGGATGTGGTGTTCAATCCTGTTGCTGGGCGGATCAGTGATCGGGCTGGGGCTCGGCGGCCCTTCCTGTTGTTCGGTGGAATTGCAGTGGCTGTACTTTTTGCGGCGCTGTTTGCTGGTGGGTCGGCGGTCTACGTGGCCGTGGTGTTTCTGCTCTGTGCCACGGCCTACGCGTTCTTCCAGGTGCCGTACGTGGCGATGATGGCTGAGATCACCACGGACTACGACGAGCGCACCCGGTTGATGGCGTGGAGGATGGCCATCCTCGCCCTGGCGATTCTGGTGAGTGGGGCCGGTGCGCCCGCTGTCCGGGATGCCACCAGTTATCCCGTGATGGGGATCGCTGTTGGGGTGCTCATCCTGGTGGGGACGTTGGCCACCTACTTCGGCACTGCCGGCGCGTCCGTGTCACAACGGGTCGCTGTGTCGGCTACGCCGCGTGAGCTGTGGGCCGTGGTGAAGGACTGTCGGCCGTTTCGGCTGCTGTTGGCCGTGTTCGTGGTGCAGGCCGTTGGGCTGGGGACGATGTTGGCCGGCGTTGACTACTTCGCGCGGTTGGTGTTAGGGGACTCGGCTTATCAGACGTTTCTGTTCGTCGGGTTTGTCGGGCCCGCGTTGGTGGTGATGCCGTTGTGGCAGCGGGTGGGGCGGAAGTACGGGAAACGGGTTGGGCTACTGGTTTCCTCGGCGGTGTTCGCCGCCGCTGTGGTGGGGCTGGGGGCGTCACGGGTGCTGCCCGTTGGTGTGGTGTTCGGGCTGATGGCGTTCGTCGGGGTGGGGTACGCGGGGATGCAGGTGTTCCCGTTGGCGATGTTGCCTGATGTGATCACCGCGTCCGAGGAAGCCAGTGGGACGAGTCGGGCCGGGTTGTTCTCCGGGGTGTGGACTGCTGGGGAGACGTTGGGGTTGGCGATCGGGCCTGGGGTGTACGGGTTGGTGCTCGCTGTTGGTGGGTACGAAGCCAGCTCGGACGGTGCTGTTGTGCAGTCGTCCGGGGCCGTGTTGGCTGCGTTGATCGGGTTCACGGCCATTCCGGCCGTGTTGGCGTTGGCGGCGTTGCCGTTGCTGAGGCGTGAGGAGTCCGCGTGAGCGTGCTGGACGAACTGCGGGCGTTGCGGGACGGGGACCTGCCCACCCACGGCGGGCGGACGTTGGCCTACGTCTACGACAGCGCGGTGCCGGGGCTCGACGAGTTGGCCGCGAGCGCTCACGCGTTGGCGTCGTCGGTCAACGGGCTCGACCCGACGGCGTTCCCCAGCTTGCTGCGGCTGGAGAACGACGTCGTGGCGATGGCGGCGAAGAACCTCGGCGGGACCGACGCGACCGTCGGCACGGTGACGTCCGGGGGCACCGAGTCGTGTCTGTTGGCTGTGTTGGCCGCGCGTGACGCACGGCCCGAGGTGGCCTCGCCGTCGATGGTGATCCCGGAGACCGCGCACGCCGCGTTCCACAAGGCGGCGCACTACTTCGGGGTGCGGGTCGTGGCCGTGCCGGTCGATCCGGAGACGTTCCGCGTGGACGCCGAGGCGATGGCGGCGGCGATCGACGGTGACACCGTGCTTGTGGTCGCGAGCGCGCCATCGTACGCGCACGGTGTCGTCGACCCGGTGGTGGAGATCGCCGCCGCCGCGTTGAAGGCGGGGGTGCGGTGTCACGTGGACGCCTGCATCGGCGGGTGGGTGCTGCCGTACTTCCGGCGGCTCGGCGTGGACGTCCCGCCGTTCGACTTCTCCGTGCCCGGTGTCACGAG
Source organism: Umezawaea sp. NPDC059074 (assembly GCF_042738955.1). Classification (NCBI taxonomy): domain Bacteria; kingdom Bacillati; phylum Actinomycetota; class Actinomycetes; order Pseudonocardiales; family Pseudonocardiaceae; genus Umezawaea; species Umezawaea sp. NPDC059074. The sequence goes on along the minus strand of NZ_JBHYHC010000047.1, from coordinate 31,526 downwards.
CGTCTCCGTTGACCTGCACAAGTACGCGTACTGCCCGAAGGGGACGTCGGTCCTGCTGCACGCGTCGGCGGAGCTGCGGCGGCCGCAGTACTTCGCGAGCGCGGACTGGCCCGGCTACACGATGCTGAACTCCACCATGCAGTCCACGCGGTCCGGTGGGCCGCTGGCGGCCGCCTGGGCGGTGACCCGGCACCTCGGCGACGCCGGGTACCTGGAGCTGGCCGAGAAGACGTTGGGCGCTGTCCGGCTGATCCTCGAAGGGATCGAGGGCATCGACGGGCTGCGGGTGCTGGGGCGGCCGGACTCGACGTTGATCGCCATCACGGCCGACAGCGACGAGTTCGACGTGTTCACCGTCGCCGACGAGATGCGGGCGCGGAACTGGTACGTGCAGCCGCAGTTCGCCTACGGCGGGTCGCCCGCGAACCTGCACCTCACCGTGACGGCGGCGAACGCCGGTGGCGAGGCCGCGCTGGTGGCGGACCTGGCCGACTCGGTGCGGGCCGCCGTCAAGGCCGGGCCGGTGCCGGTCGGGGCCGAGGTGGTGGCGGTGATCGCGGGGCTCGACCCGGACACGTTGACGGCGCAGGACTTCGCCGGGCTCTTGGTCGCCGCCGGGCTGGGCGGCGGCGACAGCGTGCTGCCGGAGCGGATGGCCCCGGTCAACGCGCTGCTCGCCGCCGCACGGCCGCGGTTGCGGGAGCGGTTGCTGGTGGAGTTCCTGGGGGTCCTCTACAGCTGAGTCAGCGCTGCTGGGCGCGGACCCACCGCTCCAGCTCCTCCGGAGCGGTGGGCAGGGCGCTGGACAGGACCTCCACGTCGTTCTCCCGGACGACCACGTTGTCCTCGATCCGGACGCCGATGCCGCGCAGCTCCGGGGGCACGGTCAGGTCGTTCGGGTGGAAGTACAGGCCGGGCTCGACGGCCAGCGCCATGCCGACCTCGAGCGTGCCGTCGTGGTAGGCCTCGGCGCGCGAGTTGGCGCAGTCGTGGACGTCCAGGCCGAGGAAGTGGCCGACGCCGCACACGATGTAGCGGCGGTGCTGCTGGCCGTCGGTGGACAGGGCCTCGTCGACCGACACGGGCAGCAGGCCCCAGTCGTCCAAGCCCTCGGCCAGCACGCGCATCGCCGCGTGGTGGAAGGCGCGGTAGTCGTTGCCGGGGCGCACGGCGGCCAGCGCGTCGACCTGGGCGCGGGCCACGAGGTCGTACACCTGGCGCTGCGCGGCGCTGTACTCGCCGGAGATCGGCAGGGTGCGGGTGATGTCGGCGGTGTAGAGGGTGTCGACCTCCACGCCCGCGTCCAGCAGCAGCACCGCGTCCTGCGGGACGACGCCGTTGTTGCGCACCCAGTGCAGCACGGGGGCGTGCGGGCCCGCCGCCACGATCGACGCGTAGCCGGGGCCGTTGCCGCTGGTGCGGGCCCTGCGGTCGAAGGTGCCCTCCAGCCAGCGCTCGCCGCCGCCCTTGACGGCCGTCGGCAGCTCGGCGGCGACCTCGGCGAAGCCGAGCACGGTCGCGTCGACCGCCCGCTGGAGCTGGCCGACCTCCCAGTCGTCCTTGATCCGGCGCAGCTCGGCCGCCGTGCGCCGCAGCTCGGCGGAGTTCTCGCCACTGGTCAGGGCGTCCAGCAGGGGATCGGTGCCGCGCGCCGCGAACACCTCGGGCAGTCGGCCGCGCAACGCCGACGCGAGCTGGTCGATCGGACGGCAGCGCAGGCCCAGGGCGTCGGACCACTCGGCGAGGCCGGGGACCGGGCCGATCCAGAGCTCGCCGTCGCGGGCGTTCGCGAAGAAGTCCGGGTCGTCCGGGCCCGCGGGCTCGTGCAGGAACAGCTCGGCCTCGCCGTCGCACAGGACGAGGACGGCTCCCTCGGCGGAGCAGCCCGTGAGCCAGGAGAAGTCGCTGTCCGGGCGGAAGCCGTAGTCGGAGTCGTTCGCGCGGACGGGCGCCCAGCCGGACGCGACGGCGATCCTCTTGCCCGGCAGGGCGGCGGACAGGCGCGCGCGGTGGTCGGCGGCGGCACGAGCGGCGCCCTCCGGCAGGCGGACGACGCGATCGGCGTCACCCCAGCCGTGGCGGACGTTCTCGCGGAAACCGGTGGCGTCGACGAGCCTGCTCGGGTCACGACGGGCGGGTCGGGTCATGCGATCCCCCTTGGAAGCGGCGGTGGCGGTCGGCACGACTGTGCCATCCGGCCTGGTCCGGGCGCATCCCGGTAGCGTCGATCACCATGACCTCGGGAACGATGACCGTTGACGGCGGCGAACTGGCGTACGAGATCCGCGGGTCCGGCAGCCCGGTCGTGCTGCTGCACGGCGGGTTCCTCAACGGGGCGATGTGGGACGCGCAGGTCGCGCGGTTCGGCCGGGCCCACACCGTCGTCCGGTACGACACCCGCGGCCACGGCCGGTCGTCCACGCCGAGCGGCCTCTTCGCCCACCACGAGGACCTCCGGGTGCTCCTGGACGGTCTGGGGATCGCGCGGGCGTCGGTCGTGGGGCTGTCGTTGGGGGCCCGCACGGCGATCGACTTCGGGATCGCGCACCCGGACCGGGTCGACCGGCTGGTGCTCGCCTCGCCGGGGATCAGCGGGATGGCGTTCCGCGATCCGTTCGTGCTGGAGCACATGGGCCGGATCGGCGCGGCGGGGAGCGTCGAGGGCGCGGTCGAGTGCGTGCTGCGGGCGTGGGTCGACGGCCCGCACCGGGCTCCGGAGGAGGTGGAGCCCGCCGTGCGGGAGTCGTGTCGCGCGATGATGCTGGACAACTTCGCCCGGCACCGGCAGGCGATGACGCCCTCCGTCCAGTTCGGGGCGATCGAGCGGGTGGCCGAGCTGGTGGCGTCGACCCTGCTGGTGGTCGGCGACGTGGACTCCACCGACATCCACGGGGTGGCCGACCTGGTGGAGGCCTCGGCCGCCGACGCCAGGAAGGTGGTCGTCGGCGGCGCGGGGCACGTGGTCAACCTGGAGCGGCCCGAGGAGTTCGACCGGGAGGTGCTCGCGTTCCTCGGCTGACCGGGTCAGGCCGCCAGCCGACGGGCCGCCAGCGCGGTCGCCTCGCGCAGCGGCGTGGTGCCCGCGGCCGTGGCGGCGGCCAGGATCGCGGCCACGGTCTCGCCGATGGCCTCCACCCGTGCCAGCGCGGCCTCGTGGGACAGGCCGTCCACCTCGCGGGCCAGCACGTAGACGATGCCGCCCGCGCTCGCCACGAAGTCCGGCACCCACGTGACGCCCCTGGCGGCGAGGTCGGCCGCCACCGCGTCGTCGGTGAGCTGGTTGTTCGCCGGGCCTACCACCAGGGACGCGCCCAGGTCCGTGTCCGCGGCCAGGACGCCGCCGACGGCCGCCGGGACGAGGATGTCGGCCGGGGTCGCCAACGCCTTCTCCGGGGCGACCCAGCCGTAGCCGAGGTCGCGCGCCAGGCGTTCGCGGCGCGGGTCGATGTCGGACACGGTGACGTCCGCTCCGGTCAGGCCCGCCGCGAGGTGCTCGCCGACCGAGCCGAAACCGGCGATCACGACGCGCTTGCCCGTGACGTCGGCCGAGCCGAACACCTGCCTCGCCGCCGCCCGCAGCGAGGCCAGGACGCCGACCGCCGTGGGAGCGCTGGACGAGCCGACGCCGCCGTGCGACTCGGGCAGGCAGGACGAGTACGGGGTGATCTCCCGCAGCACCAGCATGTCCTCCGGGCCGGTGCCGACGTCCGGGCCCGTGCGGTAGCCGCCGTCGAACGAGGCGATCAGGTCCGCGTGGTCCAGCAGCACGTCACGGCGTCGCGCCGCGGTCAGGACCTCGCCCTCCGCCAGTGCGATCACGCTCTTGCCGCCGCCGAACCGGACCCCGGCGACGGCGCACTTGTCCGTCATGGCGCGGGACAGCCGCAGCACGTCGTGCACCGCCGCGTCCAGGTCCGGGTACGCCTTGAGCCTGGTCCCGCCCACGGCCGGGCCCAGCGCCCGCGAGTGCACGGCGACCATCGTGGTGACCCCCGACCGGCGGCCGCGCCGGACGACCAGCTCCTCGTGCTCCCACATGACTGCCTCCTGAACGATGAACGGCCCGTGGCACCGAAGTTAGGGTGAAGCGCGACGGCGTGGTCGGTCCGCCGAACGTTGTTCGGTGGCGAGCGGGAAGAGGGGCCGTGGACGAACTTGATTCGGCGATCGTCGCGTTGCTGCAGGAGGACGCCCGGCAGTCGAACCGCGACATCGCCCGCAAGGTCGGGATCGCGCCGTCGACGTGCCTGGAGCGGATCCGGCTGCTGCGCGAGCGCGGGGTGATCCGCGGCTACCACGCGGACATCGACCTGGCCGCGCTGGGCCGAGGTGTGCAGGCGATGGTGTCGGCGCAGGTCCGGCCGTTGAGCCGGGTGGTGATCGACGCGTTCCAGCGCACGCTCGCGGACCTGCCCGAGGTGATGTCGGTGTTCGTGACGGCGGGCAGCGACGACTTCCTGGTCCACGTCAGCGTGCGGGACATCGACCACCTGCACTCGTTCCTCGCCGACCGGCTCGCCGTGCGCAAGGAGGTCGTCGGCTTCCGCAGCTCGATCATCTTCCGGCACCACCACCGGACCGTGCTGGAGCCCTTGCCGGACAACGGGAAGCGCCCCGGACCTCGATGAGGTCCGGGGCGCTGCCACCAAGCGGTCCGGCCGGACAGGGGGAGGCCGGGTCGGCTCCTAGAACACGAGGTTCCAGGAGTTGATGTAGCCGGTGTCGGCCGCCGCCACGTCCTGGACGCGCAGCTTCCACGTGCCGTTCGCGACCTCGCTGGAGGCGTTCACGGTGTAGGTGGTCGTCACGTCGTCCGCGGAGTCGTTGGCCGACCCCTTCAGGCGGTAGGCGGTGCCGTCGGGCGCGAGCAGGTCGATCACCAGGTCGCCCCGGTAGGTGTGCTTGATGTCGACGCCGACCTTCAGCGCGGACGGGGCGTTGCCCGTGCGGCCGGAGACGGTGATCGACGACGTGACCGCGGCGCCGTTGTCCGGGATCTGGACGTCGGCGGTGTTCTCGAACGTGCCGCCGGTCGGGGGCGTGGTGCCGCCGCCCGCCGCCGCCACGGTCTTCGCCGCGTCGGCCAGGCCCGCGCCGCAGCCACCGGTGCAGGTGCCCGCCAACGGCCGGGCGTTGTTCTTGATCAGCGTCTCGACCTGGGCGGGCGTGAGGGAGCTGTTCCTCGCCAGCACGAGCGCGGCCAGTCCGGCGATGTGCGGCGCGGCCATGCTGGTGCCCTGGTACGGCACGTAGGTCTCGCTGCCCGGCGTGGTCGTGCCGGTGTTCAGCGTGGACAGGATGCCGTTCTCCGGGGTGGACACGGTGCCGCGGCGGGTCTCGCCGCCGGGCGCGGTGATGTCGACCTTGGCCCCGTAGTTGGAGTAGTACGAGCGGTTGCCCTCACGGCTGCCCGCGGCGACGTTCACGACGTTGTTGCAGCTCGACGGGGCGAAGCCCGCCGTGTCGGCGTTGGAGTTGCCCGCCGCGACGACCACGGTCGTGCCCCGGCCGACGGCCGAGTTGATCGCGTTCTGGTAGGTCGACGAGCACGCGCCCGGACCGCCGAGGCTCATGTTGATGACCTTGGCCGGGGTGGGGTTGGCGGGCACGCCCGCGACGGTGCCGCCGGACGCCCAGATGATGGCGTCGGCGATGTCGGAGGTGCTGCCGCCGCACTGCGCGAGCACGCGGACGGGCTGGATCTTCGCGTCGTACGCGATGCCCGCGACGCCCTTGCCGTTGTTCGTCGACGCCGCGATGGTGCCCGCGACGTGCGTGCCGTGCCAGCTGGAGTTCTGGTCGGTGGGCGGGACGGGCTGGCCGAGCGAGTCGGTGCCGCAGTCGCCCCTCTTCATCCAGTCGCCGTTGTCGGACGGGTCGCTGTCGCGGCCGCCGCCGTCACGGGCGCGGGAGGCGTCGGACACGAAGTCGTAGCCCGCCACGGTCTTGCCCGCGAGGTCGGAGTGCGTGACGTAGCCGGTGTCGATGACCGCGACCGTGACGCCCGCGCCGGTCGACGTGGGCCACGCGGCGGGGACGTTCATGCCCGCGGTGGGCTCGTAGAGGTCCCACTGCTTGGCGTACTCGGTGTCGTTCGGCTCGGCCAGCGCCTGCATCATCAGGTCGGGCTCGACGTAGGCGACGTCCGGGTCGGCCCGGAACTCCGCGATGGTCTTGGCGGCGTCGCCCGCGGTGGTCGTGCCACCCAGGTCGACGACGGCCGCGCCGGTGGCGAGCCGCCGGTCCAGCTTGAGCGTGCGACCGGCCTTCGCGCCCTTGGTCCGCGCGTCCGCCGCGGCGGCCGTGTCGGAACTGGACTCGGTCGCCGTCGACTTGTAGCCGACGATCAGGCGTTCGTAGGGCCGAGCGGTCCCGGTGGGGACGGGCTGGGCCACCAGGTCCGCGCCGGGCTGGGCCGCGGGGGCCGCGAACGCCGTAGTGGTGATGCCACCGAGCAGCGTCACCGTGACGGCAGCGCACGTGGCGGTGCGTCGCAATCCATTCACAGCGGTTGTTCCTTCCACCTACAGGGACCCCGCTTGCCGCCGAGGGATCAGGGTTTCTGAAGCGGCTGCGGAGTTGAGCTGGAACGTAGGCAGCGGTGTGGCGCCTGGCACAGGGCCTGGGCGGGCAGGTTCCCGTCAGCGGCGTAATCCCGCCACTGCCACTGGTCCGAACGGTCGTACGCGTGAGTCCCTTCGGTCCAGTGGTGGACAATGCGTGAGTGTTCGAACACCTGGGCGTCACGCCGGAGCAGTCGCGGGTCTACGAGGTGTTGGTCCGGGTGGGCACGTGCACGGTCGACGAGATCGCCGCCGAGCTGCCGGGCGTCGCCGCGGAGCCCGTCGTGGCCTCGCTGGACGCCCTCGGCCTGGTTCAACGCCGGTCCGGCGACCCCGCGGTGTGGCAGGCCGTCGCGCCGGACCTCGCCGTGGAGATGCTCATCGCCGCGCGCGAGGACGGCCACCGGCGGGCGCGCGCCGAGGCGCTGCCGCTGATGGAGCTGTACCTGAAGGGCCGCGACGAGCAGCACCAGGACGACAGCGGCATGGTCGAGGTCGTCACGGGTGTGAACGCCGTGCGCGACCTGTGGGAGACGCTGCTCGCGGGCGCGCGCCGCGAGGTGTGCGTGCTGGACCAGCCGCCGTACGTGTCGCCGCCGGAGGACCACGTGGCGCTGGAGGTCGACACGCGCGCCCGGCAGGTGCAGTGGCGGGTCATCTACGACCGGTCCAGCATCGAGCTGCCCGGTCGGCTGGCCGAGATCGTGCACCTGGTCGCGGCGGGGGAGCGGGCGCGGGTCACGCCCACGCTGCCGTTCAAGCTCGGGCTGGTCGACGCGCGGGTCGCGGTGCTGCCGGTGGGGTCGAACGGGGTCGTGGACAAGGTGCTGCTGATCCGGCCGTCCGCGCTGCTGGACGTGCTGCTCTCGACGTTCGAGCTGTACTGGGACCAGGGGATCCCGTTCACGCCCCGGTCGTCGGCCGGAGCGCCCGCCGACGAGGTCGCCGACCCGCAGCTGCTGGCGCTGCTGGCCGCCGGGCTGACCGACGAGAGCATCGCGCGGCAGCTCGGGCTGGCGCCCCGGACCGTGCAGCGGCGGGTGCGGCAGCTGATGGACCGCTCGGGCGCCCAGACCCGGTTCCAGGCCGGTGTGCAGGCGATGAGACGCGGTTGGCTCTGAATACCTGAGTCACCCTCTGGAACTCACCTACCCGGTCGCGTCGTCGCCGTCCGATCCGGCACCCCGCCTGACCAGCCGACATGACACGCCGCATGTCACTCGATGGTGGTCACCCGCATGACACACGGGTGCGGTTTCAGTCACGATGACGGCCTCATGCCCGTCACCTTGGAGTTCACCGACGGGGTCGCGTCGATCCGCGTCGAGCACTCTCCGGCCGGACCGACCGACTCCGACCTCGCCGCCGTGCGGTCGGCGCTCGACACCGCGTCGGACGCCGTCGCGATCGTGCTGCACTGCGACGACCGCCCGTTCCTCTCCGGCGTCGACCTCCGGCTCGTCGCGCGCACCTCGCCCGCCGAGGTCCGGGCCCGCGCCGAGGACCTCCGCCTGCTGTGCGAGCGGATCGCCCGGATGCCCGTCCCGGTGGTCGCCGCGATCGGCGGGGACGCGGTCGGCGGCGGGTGTGCGGTGGCGATGGCGTGCGACGCGCGGGTGCTCGCGGACACCGGCAGCCTGGGGTGCGTGACCTCGGCGCGAGCGGATCGCGCGGTCCTGACCGGCCGCCGGGTGCCCCCGGCGGAGGCGTTGCGCGGTGGGCTCGTCGACCTGGTGGTGCCGTTTTGCGCACTGCTTGCGTCAGCGCGGGAGCTGGCCGTCAGCCACGCGGCACACAAACCACGCAAACGAGCGCAAGAGTACGCAAAAGTCCGTTAATCATTGTCGTATAGTTGCTCTATGACGCAGCGACGGTTGGCGGAAGTGGCCGCGAAGGTCGGCGTGAGCGAGGCGACGGTGAGCCGGGTGCTCAACGGCAAGCCGGGTGTCTCCGACGCTACCCGCTCCGCCGTGCTCACGGCCCTCGACGTGCTCGGCTACGAGCGCCCCACGCAGCTGCGCGGCGAGCGCGCCCGGCTGGTCGGGCTGGTGCTCCCGGAGTTGCAGAACCCGATCTTTCCGGCGTTCGCGGACGTGGTCGGCAACGCGCTCGCGCAGCGCGGGTTCACCCCCGTGCTGTGCACCCGCACGGCCGGTGGCGTGTCCGAGGCCGACTACCTGGAACTGCTGCTCGAACAGCACGTGTCCGGCGTCGTGTTCGCGGGCGGGCAGTACGCCCAGGCCGACGCGCCGCACGAGCACTACCGGCAGATGACCCGCCGCAAGCTGCCCGCCGTGCTCGTCAACGCGGCCGTCGAGGACCTCGGCTTCCCGCGGGTGTCGTGCGACGACGCGGTGGCCGTCGAGCAGGCGTTCGGGCACCTGGTGTCGCTGGGCCACCAGCGCATCGGCGCGGTGCTCGGACCGCCCGACCACGTGCCGTCGCAGCGCAAGCTGGCGGCCCTCCAGGTGTGCGCCGAACGGGCGAACCTGGAGCTCTTGCACGATTACGTCGAGCACACCATGTTCTCCCTCGAGGGCGGGCAGGCCGCGGCCACCCGGCTGCTGCACCGCGGGGTCACCGGCATCGTCTGCGCCAGTGACCCGCTTGCGCTAGGCGCGGTGCGCGCGGTGCGCAGGCAGGGCAAGCGGATCCCGCAGGACGTGTCGGTGGTCGGCTACGACGACTCGGCGTTCATGAACTGCACCGAGCCGCCGCTGACCACGGTCCGGCAGCCGATCGAGGCCATGGGCCGGGCGGCCGTCGAGCTGTTGGCGAACCAGATCTCCGGGGCGCAGGTGCCCGACGAGGAGCTGCTGTTCGAGCCCGAGCTGGTCGTCCGCGCGTCCACGGGCCCCGCTCCGCGCTAGTCCCGCTCCCGTCAGACCCCGAAGGGGCGAGCCGCCACGGCTCGCCCCTTCTTCGCGTCACCCGTTCGTGATAAATGTCAGCATCTTGCGAAATATCGTAGACATCTTGCGGACTCCGGCTCGTCACGCTTATGGTGTGCGCCACACAAGCCGTCGCTGATCCACCGCCGAGAGTCACCTCCGACTCACGGACAGATCCCGCGCACCCTCGTCGAGAAGGGTCCCCAGACGATGAACACATCAACGGTCCGCAGAGCCGCAGGCCTGGTGCTGGTCGGCAGCCTCAGCCTCGCCACGGTGGCGTGCTCCTCCAGCACGCCCGACGCGTCCACCGGCGGCAAGGTGGCCATCACGGTCAACGGCCAGCCGCCCCAGACGCAGGCGTTCGACCGGAAGGTCTTCGACGACGACGTCGCCGAGTTCGAGGCGGCGAACCCCGACATCGACCTCCAGCCGAAGGAGGGGTTCATGGACCCCAAGACCTTCTCGGCGAAGCTCGCGGGCGGCCAGCTCGAAGACGTGTTCTACGCCTACTTCACCGACCCGGCGAACCTCATCGCCCGCAAGCAGGCCGCGGACATCACGGACTACGTGAAGGACGTGCCGCACTACGCGGACATCCAGCAGAACCTCAAGGACGTGTTCAGCGCGGGCGGCAAGGTCTACGGCGTCCCGACGGCCAACTACTCCATGGGCCTGCTCTACAGCCGGGCGCTGTTCACCAAGGCGGGCCTGAACCCCGACTCCCCGCCGAAGACGTGGGACGAGGTCGCGGTGGCGGCCAAGAAGATCGCCGACCTCGGCGGCGGCACGGTCGGCTTCGCCGAGTACAGCAAGAGCAACCAGGGCGGCTGGCACTTCACCACTTGGATGTACTCGCAGGGCGGCCAGATCGCGAAGAAGGACGGCGACAAGTGGGTCGCGGACTTCAACAACGACAAGGGCAAGGCCGTGCTGAACCACCTCAAGAAGATGAGGTGGGAGGACAACAGCATGGGCGAGAAGCAGCTCCTCGAACTCGCCGACGTGCAGCAGATGATGGGCGCGGGCCAACTCGGCATGTACCTGTCCGCGCCGGACAACGTGCCCACGCTGGTCAACCAGTTCAAGGGCAAGTACGAGGACTACGGCCTGGCGGGCATCCCGGACGGCAAGGGCACGCTGATCGGCGGCGAGGGCTACATGCTCAACCCGAAGGCCACGCCCGAGAAGATCAAGGCCGGCCTCAAGTGGATCCAGTGGAAGTACCTGAACCCGGACCGCATCGAGAAGAACCTCCAGCGCTACAAGGCCGAGGGCCAGCCCATCGGGCTGCCGGTCCCGCCGGTCGCCGACATCTGGACCGGCGCCACGCGTGACAAGCAGAACCAGCTCAAGGACGCCAACGCGACCGTGCCGGTGGCGAACTTCAAGGCCTACGTCGACTCCTTCGAGAGCATCAAGGGCGCCATCGAGCCCCCGAACGCCCAGCAGGTGTACGCGATCCTCGACAACGTGATGCAGGCCGTGCTCACGGACAAGGACGCGGACGTCTCCAAGCTGCTCGCCGATGCCGAAGCCAAGGTGAACCCGGTGCTGGCCCAGGTGAAGTGATGTCGGCTTCCACACTGCTCCGCCCTGCCGGAGCACCCGCCCCGGACGCCACCCGGCGTCCGGGGCGGGCCCCCGGCCGGACGCGCCGCCGGATCGTGGAGAACCTGACGGCGTACGGGTTCCTGTGCGCCGCCCTGGTCTGCTTCGCGCTGTTCTCCTGGTACCCCATCGTTCGCGGTGTCCTGCTGGCGTTCCAGCAGGTCAACTTCATCACCGACCCGGAGTGGGTCGGGTTCGACAACTTCGAACGGCTCTTCGCGGACCCGCTGTTCTGGGACGCGTGGCGCAACACGCTGCTGTTCACCGGGCTGGCGCTGGTGTTCGGGTTCTTCGTCCCGTTCCTGATCGCCGTGCTGCTCAACGAACTCCGGCACGCCAAGGGGTACTTCCGGCTGGTCGTCTACCTGCCGGTGATGCTCCCTCCGGTGGTCGCGGCGCTGCTGTGGAAGTGGTTCTACGATCCGGGCCCCGGCCTGTTCAACTCGCTGCTGCGGATCGTCGGGATCGACGGCCCGCACTGGCTCGACGACAGCACGACGTCGTTGCTGTCGCTGGTGCTCGTGGCCACGTGGTCGAACCTGGGCTCGGCGACGCTGATCTACCTGGCGGCGTTGCAGACCATCCCCGGCGAGCTGTACGAGGCCGCGGAGCTGGACGGCGCGAACGTCGTGCAGCGCCTGCGCCACGTGACGATCCCGCAGACCCGGTTCGTGCTGCTGGTGCTGCTGCTGTTGCAGATCGTCGCGACGATGCAGGTGTTCACCGAGCCCTACATCATGACCGGCGGCGGACCGGACGACTCCACGGTCACCGTGCTGCTCCTGCTGTACCGCTACGCCTTCGTCTACAACGACTTCGGCACGGCCAGCGCTCTCAGCACGCTGCTGCTCGTGGTGCTGTCGGTGTTCTCCTTCGCCTACCTGCGGATCACCAGGAGGGCAGACGCGTGAGCGACCGTCCTGTTCGGACCCTCTTCTCCGGCAACCGCACCGGCCTCGGCTACAAGGTCGTGTTCACCGTGACGATCGTGGTGTTCACCGCGGCGTTCGTGCTGCCGTTCCTGTGGCTGGTGCTCGGCGCGATGAAACCCACCGTGGAACTGGCTCGGGTGCCGGTGACGGTGCTGCCGGAGACGTGGCAGCCCGGCAACTACACCGAGGCGTGGCAGTTGATGGACCTGGGCAAGTACTTCCTCAACACCGTGCTCGTGGTGGCGGGGGCCTGGGTGATCCAGATCCTGTTCGACGTGCCCGCCGCGTACGCGCTGTCCAAGCTGCGGCCCGTGTTCGGCAACGGGGTGCTGGTGGCGATGCTGATCACGCTGATGCTGCCGCCGTCCACCCTGCTCGTGCCGATGTACCTGACCATCACCGACGTCCCGATCCTGGGCGTCAACCTGGTCAACAACCCCGCCGCGATCTGGCTGCCCGCCGCCGCCAACGCGTTCAACATCTACCTGCTGAAGCGGTTCTTCGACCAGATCCCCTCGGAGCTGCTCGACGCCGCGCGGATGGACGGCGCGGGCGCGGTCACCGTGCTGTGGCGGGTGGTCCTGCCGATGGCCCGCCCGATCCTGGCCGTGGTCTCGATCCTGGCCGTGGTGGCCGCCTGGAAGGACTTCATCTGGCCCCTGCTGGTCTTCTCCGACCCGGCGCTGCAGACGCTCAGCGTGGCGTTGCAGCGCTTCGCGCCCGACACCCCGATCAACCTGCTGCTGGCCGGATTGGTGCTCGCCGCCCTGCCGATGATCGCCGTTTTCCTGGTTTTCCAACGGCACATCCTGGCCGGACTCACAGCGGGAAGCGTCAAGGGCTGAACCATTCCACGAGGAGGGCATTGAAGTGGCCGAAGCGAAGACGACCACGACCACGCGTTGGTGGCGCGGGGCGGCGATCTACCAGGTGTACGTCCGGAGTTTCGCGGACGGCAACGGCGACGGGGTCGGTGACCTCCAGGGCCTGCTGCGCAAGCTGCCCTACATCGCCGAACTGGGCATCGACGCGATCTGGCTCAACCCGTGGTACCCGTCGCCGATGGCCGACGGCGGCTACGACGTGGCCGACTACCGGGCCATCGAGCCGCTGTTCGGTTCCCTGGTGGAGGCCGAGAAGCTGATCGACGAGGCGCACGCCCTCGGCATCCGGATCATCATCGACATCGTCCCCAACCACTGCTCGGACCAGCACCCCTGGTTCCTCCAGGCCATCGCCGAGGGGCCGGGCAGCCCCGCGCGCGAGCTGTTCTGGTTCAGGCCGGGCAAGGGGGAGGACGGCTCGGAGCCGCCGAACGACTGGCAGTCCCGGTTCGGCGGCCCGGCGTGGACCCGGTCCACGAACCCGGACGGCACGGCGGGCGACTGGTACCTGCACCTCTACAGCCCCGAGCAGCCGGACTTCAACTGGACCAACCAGAAGGTGCACGACGAGTTCGACGACATCCTCCGGTTCTGGCTGGACCGCGGCGTTGACGGCTTCCGCATCGACGTCGCCGACGGCCTGGTGAAGGAGGACGGCCTGCCGGACCTCAACGGGGAGACCCCGGAGCCGCTGCCCTTCTCCGACCAGGACGGCGTCCACGAGATCTACCGGCACTGGCGGCGCGTCGCCGACGAGTACCCCGGCGAACGGGTCTTCGTCGGCGAGATGTGGCTGCCGGACCCGGTGCGCTTCGCCCGCTACCTGCGCGCGGACGAGCTGCACTCGGCGTTCAACTTCGACTTCCTCGGCTGCCCGTGGGAGGCCTCCGCGCTGCGCGGGGTCATCGACGACACCCTCGCCGCGCACGCCCCCGTCGGCGCGCCGCCCACGTGGGTGCTGTCCAACCACGACGTCACCCGGCACGTCACCCGCTACGGCCGCGCGGACACCTCGTTCGACTTCGGCGACCGCCAGCACCTGGCGCCCACCGACTTCGACCTCGGCACCCGCCGGGCCCGCGCCGCGGCGATGCTGACCACGTCGCTGCCCGGAGGCGTCTACGTCTACCAGGGCGAGGAGCTGGGCCTCTGGGAGGTCGAGGACCTCGACGACGACCTGCGCGAGGACCCGGTGTGGGTGCGGTCCGGCCACACCGACCGCGGGCGTGACGGCTGCCGCATCCCGATCCCCTGGGGCGGCACGGAAGCGCCGTTCGGGTTCGGCGACGGCACGGCGTGGCTGCCGCAGCCCGCGGAGTGGAGCGGCTTCACCGCGGAGGTGGAGGCGGCCGACCCGGACTCGATGCTGTCGTTCTACCGGACCGCGCTCGGCCTGCGCCGCAGCGAGGAGGCGCTCGGCGACGGCGACCTGACGTGGCTCGACCTCGGGCCGGGCGTGCTCGCGTTCACCCGCTCGCCCGGTTTCGCCTGCGTGGTCAACCTGTCGTCCACTCCGATCCCCCTGCCGGAGCATGAGAGCGTCCTGCTCACCAGCAACCCCCTGGTCGACGGCGACCTGCCGTCGGACACCGCCGCCTGGCTCCGCCTGGGCTGATCCGCGAGGAGGACAACGATGTCGTTCCGCCTGAGACCCGTGCCCCGGTAGGTCCCTGCCCTCCGCGCGCGCCCCTCGGTTGTCGGCCCGAACAACCA
>NZ_JBHYHC010000047.1:0-16922 GCF_042738955.1 Umezawaea sp. NPDC059074 | reverse complement strand
TCCCCGGGTGGGGCCCGGCCCCCCGCGCGCCCCCGGGGGTGGCCCCCACGCCCCCCGACGGGCCCGGCACCCACCCGCCCGGTCCGACCGGGTCTTGACCCCCTGTGCTCCACCCCCTGCTTGGAGTCGTCGATGCCTCCTGTCCGCAGCACAGCCCTGCCCTTGACGCTGGCGGTCGTGGCCGCCACCGCCTTGGCCGGGATGGTCTTCTCCGCCGCACCCAGGGACGCGCCCCCCATCACCCTCGCCGCGGGTGGGAACGGCGCCACCGTCCCCTTCACCGAGTACGAGGCCGAAGCCGCGACCACCAACGGCACGCGCGTCGGCCCCGACTACACCCAGGGCAGCCTCGCGTCCGAGGCGTCCGGCCGCCAGGCGATCACGTTGTCCGGCCAGGGGAAGTACGTCGAGTTCACCCTGACCAAGCCCGCCAACTCGATCGTCCTGCGCTACAGCGTCCCCGACGGCAGCCAGGGCACGGTCTCCGTGCAGGTCAACGGCACGAAGGTCCGCGACCTCGCCGTCACGTCCAAGTACAGCTGGCTCACCGCCCCGTGGATCGCGGGCGCGAAGGAGCACCACTTCTACGACGAGTCGCGCGCCCTGCTCGGCCGGGACGTCCAGGCGGGCGACCGGGTCCGCGTGCAGCTCGACGCGGGCAACGTCGGGACCGCCACCGTGGACCTCGCCGACTTCGAGCAGGTCGCCGGGGCCGCGAGCCAGCCCGCGAACTCCCTGTCCGTCACCAACTACGGCGCCACGCCGAACGACGGCGGCGACGACGCGACCGCGTTCGTCAACGCCATCAACGCGGCCAAGTCGCAGGGCCGCGAGGTGTGGGTGCCGCCGGGCACGTTCGACATCGGCCGCGGCCTGGCGATCGACCAGGTCACGATCCGCGGCGCGGGCAACTGGCACTCGGTGCTGCACAGCAGCAACCCGTTCCTGAACAACGGCCAGGTGCAGGGCAACATCAAGCTCTACGACTTCGCGGTCATGGGCGAGGTCACCCAGCGCGTGGACACCAGCCCGGACAACGCCTACCACGGCCCGCTGGGCAACGGCTCGGTCATCTCCGGCCTGTGGATGCAGCACCTCAAGTGCGGCATCTGGACGATGAACGGCTCCACGAGCAACGCCGTCATCGAGAACAACCGGTTCCTCGACCTCGCGGCGGACGGCCTGAACTTCAACGGCAACGTGACCGACTCCGTGGTGCGCAACAACTTCCTGCGCAACACCGGTGACGACTCGCTGGCCATGTGGTCGCTCGGCGCGGACGTGCGGGACTCGTTCACCAACAACACCATCGTCCAGCCCAACCTGGCCAACGGCATCGCGATCTACGGCGGCACCGACATCTCGGTGCGCGGCAACCTGATCCGCGACACCAACGCGCTCGGCGGCGGCATCGCCATCTCCAACCAGGCGTTCGTCTACGACGGCCGGTTCTCCCCGCTCGCGGGCACGACGACGGTCGCGCAGAACACGATGGTCCGCACCGGAGCGATCAACCCCAACTGGGGCCACCCGATGAGCGCGATCCGCTTCGACTCCTACGACTTCCCGATCACCTCGCCGGTCACCGTGACCGACAACCGGTTCGTCGACAGCCCGTACAGCGCGATCCAGTTCGTGTCGGGCGGCGGCACCGGCAAGCCGATCACCGGCGTCACCGTGGACGGCGCGTCCGTCGAGGGCGTCGGCACGGTGGTGCTCCAGGTGGAGGCGCCGGGATCGGGGCGGTTCTCCAACGTCACCGCGTCACGGGTGGGCACGCGCGGGTTCTACAACTGCGTCTACCCGGCCAACGCGGGCACGTTCGGGATCACCCGCGGCAGCGGCAACTCCGGCTGGGACAGCCAGTGGACCGACTGCGGCAGCTGGCCGCCGCGCAACGCGGGCGACACGCCTCCGACGACGACCACCACGACACCGCCGCAGTCCGGCAACGTGGCGCGCGGCAAGCCGGTCAGCTCGTCCAGCCAGGTCGGCGGCTACCCGTCGTCGAACGCGACCGACGGCAACGCCGACTCCTACTGGGAGAGCACCAACAACGCGTTCCCGCAGACGGTGACTGTCGACTTCGGCGCGGCCACGTCCGTGCGGCGGCTAGTGCTGAAGCTGCCGCCCGCCACGGCGTGGGGCGCGCGCACGCAGACGATCACCGTGTCCGGCAGCGCCGACGGTGGCGGGTTCACCCAGCTCGTCGGGTCGACCGGCTACCGGTTCGACCTCGCGAGCGGCAACCAGGTGACCGTCCCGGTCACGGCGAACCAGCGCTACCTGCGCCTGACCTTCACGGGGAACACGGGCTGGCCCGCCGGGCAGCTCTCCGAGTTCGAGGCCTACACCTCCTAGGAAGGGCCGTCCCATGCGCTCCTCTCTCCGACGGCCGCTGGCGTTCGGCGCGGCCTGCCTCTCCGCGGCGGTGGTGACCGCGCTCGTCGTGGTCGCCGCCCCGCAAGCCGCGTCCGGTCAGGTCTCCGCCGCGGCCGCCTACACGTCCCCGTTCGACATCGCCGGTCGCGGCGCCACGGTCCCGTTCACCGAGATCGAGGCCGAGAACGCCGCCACCAACGGCACCAAGATCGGCCCCGGCCGCAGGCAGAGCACGCTCGAAGGCGAGGCCTCCGGCCGTCAGGCGATCACGTTGTCCGGTCAGGGGAAGTACGTCGAGTTCACCCTGACCAAGCCCGCCAACTCGATCGACATCCGGTACAGCGTGCCGGACGGCAACGGGGGAGCGGGCATCACCGCCCCGCTGTCGCTGTACCTGAACGGGACCAAGTCCGGCAGCCTCACGCTGACGTCGAAGTACTCGTGGCGCTACGGCGGCTACCCGTACGCCAACGATCCGGGCCAGGGCAAGCCGCACCACATGTACGACTCCACGCGGGCCCTGTTCCCGACGACGTTGCAGGCCGGGGCGAAGGTCCGCCTCCAGGTCGACAGCGGCGACACCGCCCCGTCGTACACGATCGACCTCGCCGACTTCGAACAGGTCGCCCCGGCGGCCACCCGACCGGCGAACTCCGTGTCGGTGACCGAGTTCGGCGCCGTGGCGGGCGATTCGGGCGACGACAGCGACGCGTTCGTCGCCGCCGTGGCCGCCGCGAAGAGCGCGGGCAAGGAGGTGTGGATCCCCGCCGGGACGTTCACCGTCACCCGGCACATCACCGTGGACCGGGTCGTCGTGCGCGGCGCGGGCCACTGGCACAGCGTCGTGCGCGGCAACCGCGTCGGCTTCTACGGCCTGGGCGAGCCGTCCAGCTGCGGCATCGGCGGCAACTCCGGCCGGTCGAGCGCCGTGAGCCTGCTGAACTTCGCGATCATCGGCGAGGTCACCACGAGGGAGGACTGCGACCAGGTCAACGCGATCGGCGGCGCTCTCGGTGGCGGCTCGGTGATCTCCGGCATGTTCTTGCAGCACACCAAGGTCGGCCTGTGGTTGGACGGCCCGTTCGACGGCTTGACGATCCGGGACAACAAGGTCGTCGACCAGCTCGCGGACGGCCTGAACCTGCACCAGGGCATCAGCAACGTGCTGATCGAGAACAACCTGTTCCGCAACATCAGCGACGACGGCATCGCGTTCTGGTCGGAACGCGACGCCGACCACGACAACACCATCAGGCACAACACGGTGATCGTGCCGATGAAGGCGAACGGGATCGCCATCTACGGCGGCCGCGACAACACCGCGACGGACAACGTCGTGGCCGACACCCAGGACCAGGGCGGTGGCATCCACGTCGGCAACCGCTTCCAGTCAGTGCCCTTGGCGGGCACCACCACGCTGGCCCGCAACACCACCCTCCGCGCGGGCGTCCTGGACTCCAACTGGCAGTTCGGCGTGGGCGCACTCTGGTTCGACGCGCGGGACGGGGCGATGTCGGGCCGCATCGACGTCACCGACACGGACCTGATCGACTCGAACTACGAGGCGATCCAGTTCATCAGCGGCACGATCACGAACGTCCACTTCGACGGCGTCCGCATCCTGGGAGCAGGCACCTTCGGCATCCAGCTCCAGTCACCGGGCGGGGCGTCGTTCGCCAACGTCACCGCGTCGGGCCTCGGCCGTGGAGGCGTGTACAGCTGCCTCGGCTCAGGCGGCTTCGCCATCGAACGAGGTTCAGGCAACTCCGGCTGGGACACCACCCCGTACTGCGGCCCGTGGCCGGAACCGATCTACACGGACCCCACCGCCCCACCCACCACGACGACCACGACCACCACGACGACGACCACCACGACGACCGTGCCGCCGGACCCGAGTGGCAACCTCGCCCGTGGACGCACCGCGACCGCGTCCAGCCAGGGCTCCGGCTTCGCCGCCTCGAACGCCACCGACGGCAACGCGGGTTCGTACTGGGAGAGCACCAACGGCACCTTCCCGCAGACCTTGACGGTGGACCTGGGCACTGCCGTCTCGGTCGGCCGGGTGGTCCTGAAACTGCCACCGTCCTGGGAGGCCAGGACGCAAACGCTGGCGGTCTCCGGCAGCAACGACGGCTCCGCCTTCTCCCAGTTGGTGGCGTCGACCGGCTACCGCTTCGACCCGTCGTCGACCAACACGGTCACCATCCCGCTCACCGCGAACAACCGGTACCTGCGCTTGACGATCACCGGCAACACCGGCTGGGCGGCGGCACAGCTCTCGGAGTTCGAGGCCTACGCGGGCGGCGGAACCACCCCACCCACCACCACGACGACCACCACCACGACCACAACCACTCCTCCGACCGGAAACCTGGCCCGTGGCCGCACAGCCACGGCGACCAGCCAGTCGGACGTCTACGGCCCGTCACGAACGACGGACGGTGACGCCAACTCGTACTGGGAAAGCGCGAACAACGCGTTCCCGCAGTCGGTCACGGTGGACCTCGGTTCGTCCGTGCAGGTGAGCCGAGTCGTCCTGAAGCTCCCACCCGCCACGGCGTGGGCCACCAGGACGCAGACGTTGACCGTGCAGGCCAGCACGGACGGGTCCTCGTACCGGAACGCGGTGGCGTCGGCCGGGTACACGTTCAACCCCGCCACCGGGAACGCCGTGACGATCACGTTCGCGGCGGGCCAGGCCAGGTACGTCCGCTTGGCGATCACCGCGAACACCGGGTGGCCTGCCGGGCAGATCAGCGAGTTCGAGGTCTACAGCAGCTAGCTCTTCCCGAGGTACCGCACAAGCACCGGGCCCCCGAGCCTCGACCTCCTCGGGGGCCCGGCCCATGTCCACACCACAACCTCAGTCGGAGAACGACCCGCTGAGGTTCGCGCTGTTGGCACTCCCAGGCGACCCACTACCGGCGGTCTGGGTGACCAACTTCCCATCGGTGGTGGCGACAGCGGCCATGTCACCCCCGTCGTACTCCATCCTCACCTGCCACTCGTGACGCCCACCGCCGTACGGCACCTCCACCTTCTTGTTCCACGGCAACACCACGCCCTTCTCCTTGGCGACCTTCCCATCGAGGGTGAACTCCAGCGTGGTGAGCACCGCCGTACCGGTCACCTCCACCTCCAACACGTGCACCCGCGCATCACGAGAGGGGGAGGACGGCGGAGGAGCGGGCGGCGCGACGTTCGAACAAGCGGCAAGCACCGCCACACCAAGCATCGCAACCACCACGAGACTCACCGGTCGGGCCTCAAGTTTCGCCATATCCACCATCCTCCCGCCCAAGCCTCCGAGCCTCCAGGGGCGCGGGAGTCCAGGGGCGGGAGTGAGGGGTGGGATGGCGCTGAGGGCCGGGGCGAGGAGTCCGGGGGTGGGGGAGGGCTGGGGCACGGGAGTTCGGGGCGCTGGGTGTGGGGGCGCAGGAGCGCGGAACGCGGGGGTCCAGGGGCGCAGGGAGCGGGAGAGTGGGAGCCGGGGGTGAAAGTCCAGGAGGTGAGAGAGCGCGATGGCGCGGGAATCTGGGAGTCCAGGGGTGCCGGAGGCGGGGTCCGGGGGTGTCGGGTGTGGGAACGCGGGAGTCCGAAAACACTGAGGGCGGGGGTGTGGGGATCCTGAGACGCCGGGTGCGAGAACTCGGGACGTCCGGGGTCCAGGGGCGGCCAGATCCAGGGGCGGCTAGATCCAGCGGTGCCGGGTGCCGGGTGCCGGGTGTGGGAGTGCGGGAACGCGGGAGTCTGGAAACGCCGAGTGCGGGAGTGCGGGGGATGTGGGAGTCCTGGAAACGCCGGGCGCGGGGGCGCAGGAGTCCAGGGCCGCAGGGGTGCGGGGGTACGGGTGAGGGAATGAGCGGCGCGGGGTGTGGGAGGGCGAGGCGCGGAGTGCGGAGTGGGGGAGACGCGGGAGCGTGGGAGGTCCGGTAGCGCGAAGCGCGGGAGTCCACCCCACCCGTACTGGGAACTTCCCAGACCCCAACCCCTCAATCGTGACCGTTCGGTCATTCCCCCGTGACCGCCGTCTCGACTGATCAGTCCTCGGAAACCACTTGCTTCCCCCCACAACAATCCCCTCCAAAGCCTAAAGAATTTCGCATTTCGCCGCACAACCCCTCCGCCAATACGCCCATCGACGATCTTTCGCCCCAAAGAAATCCCGCCCGCCCCAAGGATTCCGGGCACGTGTCGACCACCAAACGGGCACAGGTTCACCCGTAATCACGTTTTCACCAGCGTTTCGGCTGGCCAAACGGGCATTGATCGGGCAGGTTCACACGTGCTGTGTCGCTGGCCACACTGTTTCACCGGTGTTAAACCTATGGGCAGCCCGAACGGGCATCTGCAAGTCCGAGTGGGCAGGAGGGTGTGCATGCAGGCCGAAGAGCGTCAGCGCCGCATTCTCGCTCGTGCTCGGGCCGACGGGCGGGTCGACGTGGTCGACATCGCCGCCGAGCTCGGCGTGGCGCCGGAGACGGTCCGCAGGGACCTGAGGCTCCTCGACGACCACGGTCTGGTCCGGCGGACGCACGGTGGGGCGTTCCCCGTGGAGAGCGCGGGGTTCGAGACCGGCCTGGCGTTCCGCTCGGCGTCGATGGTGCCGGAGAAGCGGCGCATCGCGAAGGCGGCGGCCGATCGGCTGGCCGACGCCGAGACGGTGTTCGTGGACGAGGGGTTCACGCCCCAGCTCGTCGCGGAAGCACTGCCGACCACCCACCCGCTGACCGTCGTCACGGCGTCGCTGCCCACGGCGGCGGCGTTGTCCGGAACGCCCTCGGTCACGGTGCTGCTGCTGGGCGGCCGCGTCCGCGGTCGGACACTGGCCACCGTCGACCACTGGGCGATCCGGATGCTCAGCGAGATGGTGATCGACCTGGCCTACATCGGGTCGAACGGCATCTCCCGCGAGCACGGGTTGACCACACCGGACCCCGTTGTCGGTGCGGTCAAAGCACAAGCCGTGGGCGTCTCCCGACGGAAGATCTTCGTCGGCGTCCACACCAAGTTCGGCGTGGCGAGCTTCAACCGGTTCGCCGCGATTTCGGATCTCGAAGCCATCATCACGGATTCCGGACTGCCCGCGGCCGAAGGACACCGCTACGCCGCGCTAGGCCCGAAAGTTGTCAGAACCTGATCAAGTCCCCCGAGCGGTGCACCACGGAGTGGTGACCTGGCTGCTCGACGCCCTCCTCAGGGCATTTCGGTTAGATGGGAAGGAAAGACGATGACGTCATTCAGTTCTCGCCGCGCCGCCGCGATGGCGGCAGCCGCGCTGGTGGCAGTCGGGGTGACGGCGTGCAGTGGCGCCGGTGGGGGTGGATCCACGGCCGATGGCTCGTCCATCAACGTCCTGATGGTCAACAACCCGCAGATGCAGGACATCCAGAAGCTCACCGCCGACAACTTCACCAAGCAGACCGGCATCAAGGTGAACTACACCGTGCTGCCCGAGAACGACGTCCGCGACAAGATCAGCCAGGACTTCTCCAGCCAGGCCGGTCAGTACGACGTCGCGACGATCAGCAACTACGAGACGCCCATCTACGCCAAGAACAACTGGCTCGCGCCGCTCGACGACTTCATCGCGAAGGACAGCGGGTTCGACCAGAACGACATCCTGGAGCCGATGCGGCAGTCGCTGACCGCCGCCGACGGCAAGGTCTACGCCGAGCCGTTCTACGGCGAGTCGTCGTTCCTCATGTACCGCAAGGACGTCTTCGCGGCGAAGAACCTCACCATGCCGGACAAGCCGACGTGGCAGCAGGTCGCGGACCTCGCGGCCCAGCTCGACGGCGCCGAGCCGGGCATGAAGGGCATCTGCCTGCGCGGCCAGCCGGGTTGGGGCCAGGTCATGGCCCCGCTCACGACGGTGGTCAACACCTTCGGCGGCACGTGGTTCACCAAGGACTGGCAGGCGCAGGTGAACGCGCCGGAGTTCAAGGAGGCCACCAAGTTCTACGTGGACCTGGTCCGCGCGCACGGTGAGGCGGGCGCCCCGCAGGCGGGCTTCGCCGAGTGCCTGAACAACATGACCCAGGGCAAGGTCGCGATGTGGTACGACGCCACGTCCGCCGCCGGTCTCCTCGAGGCGAACGACTCCCCGGTCAAGGGCAAGCTCGCCTTCGCGCAGGCCCCGGTGAACAAGACCGAGTCCTCGCAGTGGCTCTACACCTGGGCGTTCGGCGTCCAGAAGGCCAGCAAGAACCAGGACGCCGCCTGGAAGTTCATCTCCTGGGCGTCCGGCAAGGACTACGAGAAGCTGGTCGGCACGACGCTGGGCTGGTCGAAGACGCCGGACGGCAAGCGCTCCTCCACCTACCAGAACCCGGACTACCTGGCGGCGGGCACCTCGTTCGCCAAGCAGGCGGAAGCCGCGATCAAGGGCGCCAAGCCCACCGACCCCGGCGTCCAGCCGCGGCCCGCGAGCGGCATCCAGTTCGTCGGCATCCCCGAGTTCACCGACCTCGGAACCCAGGTGTCGCAGCAGATCAGCTCGGCGATCGCGGGCGCGACGTCCGTGGACGACGCGCTGAACTCGGGCCAGGCACTCGCCGAGAAGGTCGCCGAGAAGTACCGCGGCAAGTAGGGAGCCCTCGATGAGCCTCGACACGGCCCCACCACCGGCCAAGCAGCAACGGCGGGGAACCCCTCCCGCACCGAAGGGGCTCGGCGCGGCAGCGCGCTGGGCCCGTCGGGCCCCCCTCCTCCCAGCGCTGATCTTCACCATCATCGTGACCCAGCTGCCGTTCGTGGCGACGCTGATCATCTCGGTGCTGCGCTGGAACTCCCTCGACCCCGACAACCGCGGGTTCGCCGGGTTCGACAACTACGCGGCGGTCTTCACCGACCCCAACCTCAGGTCGTCGATCGTCACGACGGTGATCCTGACCGTCGTCGTGGTGGTGGTCTGCCTGGTCCTCGGCCTCGGGCTGGCCCTGTTGCTGGACCAGAAGTTCCGCGGTCGAGGGCTCGTCCGCACCATGCTCATCGCGCCGTTCCTGGTCGTCCCGGTGGCCGCGGCGCTGCTCTGGAAGCACGCGCTCTACAACCCCGAGTACGGCCTGTTCAACGGCGCGCTCACCTGGATCTGGAGCCTGTTCGGCGCCGACCGCCCACCGCAGCCCGAGTGGATCAGCGACATGCCGCTGGTCGCCGTCGAGGCCTCGCTGGTGTGGCAGTGGACGCCGTTCATGATGCTGATCCTGTTGGCGGGCTTGCAGAGCAGGCCGATGGACGTGGTCGAGGCCGCGCGCATCGACGGCGCCACGCCGTGGCAGATCTTCCGGTACCTGACGTTCCCGCACCTGCGGCAGTACCTGGAGCTGGGCGGCCTGCTCGGGTCGATCTACATCGTGCAGAACTTCGACGCGGTCTTCACCATCACCTCGGGTGGTCTGGGCACGGCGAACCTGCCGTACACGATCTACCAGACCTTCTACCAGGCGCACGACTACGGGCAGGCGTCCGCGGCCGGTGTCGTGGTGGTCATCGGGTCGCTCATCATCGCCAACTTCGCGTTGCGCGTGGTGTCGTCCCTGTTGAAGGACGAGGTGAAGTGATGCGCAGGCTGGTCGGTGTTGCCGCCTGGTTCTCGGCGATCCTGTTCTTCGCGCCGGTGGCGTGGATGGTGCTGACCTCGCTGCACAGCGAGCCGGACGCCGCCACGAACCCGCCGTCGCTGGGCGCCCCGCTCACGTTGCAGGGCTACGAGGAGTTCTTCGGCGCGTCCACGGGCCAGTCCCCGTGGCCGCCGCTGATCAACTCGTTCAGCGCCAGCATCAGCTCGACGATCGTCGTGCTGCTGCTGGCGATCCCGGCGGCGTACGCGCTCTCCATCAAGAAGGTGGAGAAGTGGACGGACGTCATGTTCTTCTTCCTCTCCACCAAGATGCTGCCGGTCGTCGCGGGCCTGCTGCCGATCTACCTGGTCGCGCAGTTCACCGGGATGCTCGACAACATCTCGTTCCTGGTCATCCTGTACACCTCGATGAACCTGCCCATCGCCGTGTGGCTGATGCGCTCGTTCCTCGCCGAGGTGCCGCCGGAGATCCTGGAGGCGGCGTCGATCGACGGTGCCGGTCTGATCACGACGCTGCGCCGGGTGGTGGCTCCCATCGCCATGCCGGGCATCGCCGCGACCGCGTTGATCTGCTTCATCTTCAGCTGGAACGAACTGCTGTTCGCCAGGGTGCTGACCGGTGTCGTGGCGGGCACCGCGCCGGTGTTCCTCACCGGTTTCGTCACCAGCCAGGGCCTGTTCCTGGCGAAGGTCTGCGCCGCGGCGACGGTCGTGTCCCTCCCCGTGCTGATCGCGGGGTTCGCCGCCCAGGACAAGTTGGTCCAGGGCTTGTCGCTAGGAGCCGTCAAGTGAAGGCCGTCGTGATCACCGGCATCGGTCAGCTCGAGGTGACCGAGGTTCCCGACCCGAAAGCGGGACCGCGCGAGGTGGTCGTCGACGTGTCGGCCTGCGGGCTGTGCGGGACGGACCTGCACATCCTCCAGGGCGAGTTCGCGCCCACGCTGCCGGTGATCCCCGGTCACGAGTTCGCGGGCGTCATCGTGGAGATCGGCAAGGACGTCACCGAGGTCGCGGTCGGCGACCGCGTCGCGGTGGACCCCTCGCTGTACTGCCACGAGTGCCGCATGTGCCGGTTGGGGCGCAACAACCTCTGCGAGCGGTGGAACGCGATCGGCGTGTCGGTCTCGGGCGGGGCCGCGGAGTACGCGGTGGCGCCGGTGGCGAACTGCGTGAAGCTGCCCGACCACGTCCGCACCGAGGACGCGGCGCTGATCGAGCCGCTGTCCTGCGCGGTCCGCGGTTACGACATCCTCCGGTCGCAGCTGGCGAGCCGGGTGCTCATCTACGGCTCGGGCACGATGGGCCTGATGATGCTCCAGCTCGGCAAGCTGACCGGCGCGGCCAGCATCGAGGTGGTCGACATCAACACCGACCGCCTCGCCACGGCCAAGCAGTTGGGCGTCACCGCGACCGCCACGTCGGCGGACGAGCTGGACCGGCCGAAGGGCTGGGACGTGGTGATCGACGCGACCGGCAACGAGCGCGCGATCCAGGACGGGCTGGGCCGGGTCGCCAAGGGCGGCACGTTCCTCCAGTTCGGCGTCTCGGACTACTCGGCGCGGGCGGTGATCGAGCCGTACAAGATCTACAACCAGGAGATCACCATCACCGGCTCGATGGCCGTGCTGCACTCGTTCGAGCGGGCCGCGGACCTGTTCGCGACCGGCGTGCTGGACCCGAACGTCTTCATCAGCGACCGGCTGCCGCTCGACAGCTACGCGGCGGCCATCGAGCAGTTCAAGGCGGGCGAGGGCCGCAAGATCCAGGTCCTGCCCTAGTCCCACCACCACGAGGAAGCCCACCCGCCGTGCAGGCGGGTGGGCTTCCTCGCGTTCCGGCCCCCGAGCGCTGGGGTCGCTGGGGGGCCGGAGGGGCGGCCGCGCTCAGGCGGCGTGCTTGCCCCGCTTGCGCGGGTTGCGCATGCTGAAGACCACGACGCCGCCCGCGGTCAGCAGGCAGAGGCCGAACAGCAGCGGGAGGGCGACCGAGGCGCCGGTCGTCGGCAGGTTGGTGTCGTCCGCGATGACCAGGACGTTGCTCTTGCTCGTGGAGTTCGGCGACGTGGTCGAGGACGACGACGTGCCGCCGGTGCCCGACGCCCCGGCCGAGCTGTCCCGAGTGGACGCCGCCGACGCGGACGACGACCCGGACGTGGTCGACGACGAGGACCCGCTGGTGGGCGTGACCGCGGAGCCGGACGTGACCTTCTCGCTCGCGATGGACGGCGGCTCGATCAGGCTCACCAGCGGTGGCACCAGCGGGGGCAGGAACTTGGTCGTCAAGGTCGTCGTCGTGGTGGTGGTCGTGGTCTCGGAGGAGCTGGTCTGCGACGAACTGGTCTGCGACGAGCCGGTCTCGGCGGGTGGCGCGGCGACGACCGGGGGAGGGGGCGGTGGGACGACGGCCTTGGTGGTCGTGGTCGTCGTGACCGGGGGAGGCGTGGTCGTGGTCGTCGTCGGGAGGGTCGTGGTGGTGGTCGCCTTGGCCGAGGGCGCCGGGAACATCGGCATCATCGGGATCCCGAAGATCGGCGACTCCTTGGCCTGGGTCTGGGTGATGGTGGCCTGCGCGCACACCGGCTGCGGCACCGAGCGGACGAACGAGAACCCCTGGTCGCCCGTCCGGTCGTTCCCGGCCGACACGACGACCCGGTAGAGGTGCTCCACGTT
Source organism: Umezawaea sp. NPDC059074 (assembly GCF_042738955.1). Lineage (NCBI taxonomy): Bacteria > Bacillati > Actinomycetota > Actinomycetes > Pseudonocardiales > Pseudonocardiaceae > Umezawaea > Umezawaea sp. NPDC059074. The sequence continues at coordinate 4,283 of NZ_JBHYHC010000047.1, read as the reverse complement.
GCCCGGCCGGATGAACGAGTTCCGGTAGGACGTCCCGAACCGCCGCTCGTCCAGCACCTGCTGGTTGTCCTGGACGCTGACGGTGTTCGTCACGCGGCCGTTGTAGTCCCGGACCTCGACGGTGAGCACCGACTGGCCGCCCACGCAGCTCGCCTTCACGGTCGGCGCGTTCGCGCCCGCCGGGTCGACGAAGCCGAACCAGACGACGGCGGTCGTGCCGACGAGAGCGAAGGCGCCCAGTGTTCGCCTGGCTACGCGTATGGCCGCGTCGTCCGATCGTGCGTGGCGCATGGTGACACTCCTGTCGTGGTCCGTACGGCGGGCATCGCGGGGCCGCCACTTGCCTATACGGAGTCGCACAGGTCACTGTTCACGGCAGTTGCTAGGCCGATCGGGTGATGGTTGGTCACTGTCCGAATGCGACGGGCCTGGTCAGCCGCTTGCCGGCTCGGTCGGGTGGTCGTCGTCGCCGTGCTCGGAGCGGCACTGGCGCTTCACGTTGAACGCGATCACGCCGAGTGCGCTGACCAGGCACAAGCCGATCAGCAGGGGGATCGCGACCGACGCCCCGGTGCGGGCCAGATCGCTCTTGTTGCCCAGCGGGATGACCCCGGTGTTGGTGGTCGGAGGGGTCGACGAGGACGAGTCCGCGCTGGAGGGGGTCGAGGACCCACTGTCCGTGGGTGAGGTGGTCGTCGTGGTGGTGGTCGCGGAACTCGGGTCCGACGACGGCACCGAGGTCTGGGTGGTAGTGGGAGCGTTCCCACGTGGTGTCACGCAGGGGTCCGTCGACACCTCCCGGACGAACGACTGGCGGCTGTTGTCCGGCACCCGCAGCGTGATGACGAACGTGTGCGGCACGTCCGCGGGCCTCGGGAACGACCCCACGTAGGACCCGGTGAACTCCCGGTTCTCCAGCACGATGTCGCCGTCCTGGACCTTGATCGCGCTCTTGCCCTGCCCGTAGCCCTTCAGGTCGACCACCAGCACCGCGCCGCCCTGACCGCAGTTCGCCTTCAGGTCGGCCTTCTCGGCCGAGGCGGGGACGGCGGCCGCGCACAGCGCGACGGCCGTCGTCGTGGTCACCGCGACGGCGGCGAGCGCCGTTCGGGCGATCCGGGCGAACTCCATGGGGACTCTCCTGGTGCAGGTGGTGCGGGTCCACTAGGCAGTACGGGCGGCAGGGCCTCGCTGTTCACCCGCCGGGCCTACTCATTCGGGTGATGCCGAACCAGCTGTCAACGCCGAACCCGAACGTTTCACCAGATGGGCGTTCGGTGCCGAGCGGCCCTCACCTCTTGTCGGCGACCTCCCGCCGTGTCTACGGTTTCGCACTACACCGATCGAACGACCACCGCGAAGAGGAGAGCGCCATGGCCGTCCTGTGCTCTCGCCGCCACGTGGACTTCGGCCGCATCAGCAGCGCCATCTGTCGCACCCGCTGACCTTCTCCCCGCCCGTCACCCGAGCCCCCAGGGGCTTCTTCGCCGACCCCACGGCCCGAGGACCCACCATGAGCGTTTCCGCGCGCCCGCTCCCGGTCACCCACGCCGACGACGAGACCGATCTCGCGTCCCTGAAGGTCGTCCCGTCCCGCCACCCGTGGCGCTGGGTGGGCGTGGCCGTCGTGCTGGTCCTGCTGGCCCAGTTCCTGCACGGCCTCGCCACCAACCCCGGCTGGGACTGGCCGGTGTTCAGCCGGTACTTCACCGCCGACTCGATCCTGCGCGCGGTGGGCGTCACCATCCAGCTCACCTTCTACGGCACGGTCCTCGGGTTCGCGCTCGGCGTGGTGCTGGCGCTGATGCGCCTGTCCAAGAGCCCGTTCCTCCAGGTCGTCAGCTGGACCTACGTGTGGGCGTTCCGGTCGATCCCGCTCATCGTGCAGCTGCTGTTCTGGTTCAACATCGCCTACCTGTACCAGCGCTTCGACTTCGGTGTGCCGTTCGGGCCGTCGTTCTTCTCCTTCGACACCAAGGACCTCATCGGCCCGATGAGCGCAGCGGTGCTCGGACTGGCGCTGCACCAGGCCGCGTACGCCGCCGAGATCGTCCGCTCCGGCATCATCTCCGTCGACCACGGCCAGCTGGAGGCCGCGGCGGCGCTGGGCATCCCCCGGCTCCGCCAGTTCCGCAGGATCGTTCTCCCGCAAGCGATGCGCTCCATCCTGCCGAACGCGGCCAACGAGGTGATCAGCCTCTTCAAGGGCACCTCGGTGGTCTCCGTCATGGCGATCGGCGAACTCTTCTACCAGGCGCAGGTCATCTACGGCCGCAACGCGCGGGTGGTGGCGCTGCTCATGGTCGCCACGGTCTGGTACATCGCCATGACCACGCTGCTCTCGCTGGTCCAGTACTACCTCGAACGCCACTACGCCAAGGGAGCGCTGCGAAACCTCCCGCCGACACCGCTGCAACGGGTGCGCGCCCAGGTCGCCGTGCTGCGCGCCAGGGCAGGAGCGAACCGATGAGCCCCGCGATGGTCGACCTCAGGGGGATCCACAAGAGCTTCGGCACCCTGGAGGTCCTCAAGGGCGTCACGCTCGAGGTCGAGTCCGGCGAGGTCGTGGTCGTCCTCGGGCCTTCCGGCTCGGGCAAGTCCACGCTCCTGCGCACGATCAACCACCTGGAGAAGGTCGACCAGGGGTACGTGAGCATCGACGGCGACCTCCTGGGCTACCGCCGGGTCGGCGACCGGCTGCACGAGCTGAAGGAACGCGAGATCCTCAAGCAGCGCACGCACATCGGCTTCGTCTTCCAGAACTTCAACCTCTTCCCGCACCTCACCGCGCTGGAGAACGTGGCGGAGGCCCCGCTCTCGGCGCAGCGCAGGTCGAAGAAGGAGGTCCACGCCGACGCCGTCCGGCTGCTGGCCCGCGTCGGCCTGTCGGACAAGGAGAACGCCTACCCGCGGCAGCTCTCCGGCGGGCAGCAGCAGCGCGTGGCCATCGCCCGCGCGCTGGCGCTGGACCCCAAGCTCCTGCTGTTCGACGAGCCGACCTCGGCGCTCGACCCGGAACTGGTCGGCGAGGTGCTCGACGTCATCAAGGACCTGGCCCGCACCGGCACCACCATGATCGTCGTGACCCACGAGATCGGCTTCGCCCGCGAGGTGGCCGACCGGGTCGTGTTCATGGACGGCGGCGTCGTCGTCGAGCAGGGCACACCCGCCGAGGTGCTCGACCGCCCGAACCACCCCCGTACCCAAGCCTTCCTGTCGAAGGTCCTGTAGCACCCGGAGGAAACCCGTGTCACCAGCCAGACTCGTCCCCGTCATCGTAGGTCTGCTCGTCCTGGTCTCGGCCTGCGGAGGAGCGGACGGCGCGGTGGCCGAGGACAAGGTCGTCGCGTCGGGCAAGGTCATCAACCTGAGCCCGCAGCAGAACCGCGTCACCGCGGAGAAGGACGCCGCCATCGCCGCGACCGTGCCGGAAGCCGTGCGGGCGACCGGGAAGCTCGTCATCGGCGGCACGGCGGGCACCGCCCCGCCGCTCGGCTTCTACGCCACCGACGACAAGACCCCCATCGGCGTGGAGACCGACATCTCCGTGCTCATCGCACAGGTGCTCGGCCTGGAGCCCGACCTGGAGGTCACCTCCTGGGAGAACCTCTTCGTGGGCCTGGACTCCGGCGCCTACCAGCTCGGCGTCTCCAACATCACCGTCACCGAGGCCCGCAAGGACAAGTACGACTTCGCCACCTACCGGCTCGACACCCTGGCGTTCGAGGCCAAGAAGGGCGCGGGCTTCAAGGTCGCCGGTCCCGCGGACGTGGCGGGCAAGATCATCGCCGTGGGCACGGGCACCAACCAGGAGAAGATCCTCGTCGACTGGTCGAAGCAGAACGAGGCCAAGGGGCTCAAGGCCACCGACATCAAGTACTTCCAGACCAGCTCGGACTACTACCTGGCGCTGGAGTCCGGCCGCATCGACGCCTACTTCGGCCCGAACCCCACGGCCGCCTACCACGTGGCCACGTCGGGCAAGACCGAGATCATCGGCAGCTTCTCCGGCGGCGGCGACGTCGTGGGCAAGATCGCGGCCACCACGAAGAAGGACAGCGGTCTGGTGAAGCCGGTGGCCGACGCGCTCAACGTGGTGATCAAGAACGGCAAGTACGCCGAGGTGCTGGAGCGGTGGGGCCTGTCCAGCGAGGCCGTGCCCACCTCGGAGATCAACCCGCCCGGCCTGCCGCGCACCTGAGCGTGAACCGCGGAGGGGCCCCCCGGGCACCTTTCCGGGGGGGGGGCACCCAGAACATGAAGACCCCCGAGGGGGGGAAAAA
>NZ_JBHYHC010000046.1:0-71053 GCF_042738955.1 Umezawaea sp. NPDC059074 | reverse complement strand
CCCTCTTTCGCTTTGTCAAGGCTGGAAAGACGTCTTGACAAAGCGAAAGAGGGTGGGGGCGCAAAAACAATCGGGGGCTGCCAGGGTTGGGGGTTGAAAAGAACCTGCCGGCACGGCCCGGTTGGTGCGCGGTGCGAGTGCCGGCCGGGGGCCGGAAGATTTTGGTGCGGTTCCGATCGGTGCAATTGAGATGTGGGTCGGGTTGGTCACGGGGGTGAGTTGGGGCCGGGGGCCCGAAAGATCAGGCGCAGTGGGATGCGGTGCCGGTTGGGGTGAAGGCTGGTAGTGGTTCGCACGCGGTCAGCCATGTTGTGGGGACCTTGGTCAAGCCGGTGCGGCCTGCGATGATGCCGCCGACTATTGCGCAGGTCGTGTCCACGTCGCCGCCTGCTGATGCGGTGGACCGGAGTGCTGCTTCCAGGTCGTCCAGGTGTCTGGCCGCGCACCAGATCGCGAATGGGACTGTGTCCGGTGCGGAGATTCTGCTGCCGTTTCCCAAGGTGCCTGCTGCGGAGCGTGGGTCGGTGTGGAAGGGGACCCGGCTTGCTCGTTGTAGTGCGGTGCGGACTGCGCTTGGTGGGGTGTGGTGGGTTACCTCGGGTAGCAGGCGGTCGGGTGGTGTGTTGGTGATCGACAGGGCTGTGGCTGTTGCTACGGCGATTGCGCCCGCTGTTGCTTCTGGGTGGGCGTGGGTTACTGCGGCTGAGTTCGCGGCTTCGGTTTTGACGCGGTTCAGGTCGTTGGCGAACCAGGCGCCTACTGGGGCTACTCGCATGGCTGCGCCGTTGCCCCATGAGCCTTGGCCGTCGAATTGGCGGCCTGCGACGGTGTGCCACGGTTCGCCGTTGCCGATGGCGGTCAGCACCTCGTGCATGGAGGCGCCGTAGTGGCGGTGCGGGTCGCGGCGGTATTCGGTGGCGAACGCTGTTGCCAAGGCGTCCTGGTCGATGTGGCCGTGGTCGAGGAGGACGGCGTGGATGCACAGGGCCATGGCTGTGTCGTCGGTCCACGGCCATGGAGGTGGGGCTTCGTCGTCGGTTTTGTGCGTGAAGCGGGTTTGGCCGAAGGAATCGCCCAACGCCAAGCCGCGCAAGGTGTTCTCCCTGCTCGTCATGTGGCTCCCTCCGCCATTAGTTCCTCGGATCTCGACCATAGCTCTGGCAGGAAGTCGATTACCTGCTTCGCCCGTTCCTGGAGGTCGTTGGGGCCGGTGATGCCGAGGTCCGCCAGCAAGGCGTCGAAGGCCGAAGAAAGGTCCTGGTGCAGGGCTGGGGCGTCGGATTCGAGGATGGTGTGGCAGCGGGAGAACGTGGCTGTTAGCCAGAAGACTGCCTCTCGGTGGTTGCCGGAGTCGATCAAGGCTTGGCAGCCGTCTATGGCGATGGGGCGAGCCGCCTGAGTGATGTCTGAGCTGTACGGGAAGGGGGTTCGAGACACCGGGACTGTGTGGTCGAACGTGGTTACCAAGGCTGTCAGGTGGTGTTGGGTTTGGGTGGGGGTCCAGGTGGTGCAGCCGAGGTGGGACAGGAGGGTGGGGTAGAGGGGGCCCGCTAGTGGTCTTGCCTTGAGGTAGCGGAGGCGGACTGTGGGGTTTTGTTGGGCCGCCACCAGGAGGATGTGGGTGGTGATGCCTGTGGGGAACAGCCAGGACATCACCTGGCGGGGCCATGGTGTTGACGGGGTGATGGTGGTGAGGCCTTGTTCCACGCGGGACTTGGCGTGTTCGCAGCGGTGGCGTAGCCACATCGGGTCGGAGAAGTGGTGGGCTACGGAAGCTTGTAGGGGGCCGAGGGCGCCTGTGGGGTCGGCGATGATGGTGTTGGTGCGTAGGCCGTTGGCCAAGTGGTAGTCGCCCAAGGCGTTGTGGAGGTCTTGCCACGTCACGTACGTGACTTCCAGCAGGACGTCCTGGAAGAGGAACTTGCCCGGTTTCCGTTGGGGTGTGTCGGTGACGACCGCTATGTCCACATCGGATCCCACCGGGAGCGTGGCGTTGTCCGGCAGGGTGGTGGTCGAGCCGGTGTAGTACGCGGTGGCGGAGTGGTTGTGGACCCAGGTCTCGGCTGCTGCTCTTGCCTCGCCTACCAGCACGGAGAGTCTCCCCCTTGCGGTGTTGATCAGGGTGGACCAGAGTCTGCCGTCGGACCTTGGAGGGAACCTGATGGACCTGCACCTTACCGGCAAGATCGCTGTGGTCACCGGCGCCAGCAAGGGGATCGGGCTGGCTGTGGCTCGGGCGTTGGCCGCTGAAGGGGTCCAGGTCGTCGCGGGGGCTCGGGAGTGGCACGAGGAGCCGGTGCCGTTGGTGCACCCGGTCGCCGTGGACCTCGGGACGGCCGAGGGGCCTGGGCTGTTGGTGGACGAGGCCGTGCGGTTGTTCGGTGGGGTGGACATCCTGGTGAACAACGTCGGTGCCGTGCGGCCGCGGACCGGGGGGTTCCTGTCGATCACCGATGACGACTGGGCCGGGATGGTGGCGTTGAACCTGATGTCCGCCGTTCGCGCCACCCGTGCGGTGTTGCCGCACCTGTTGGAGCGCGGTGCCGGATCGGTGGTCACCATCGGGTCGGTCAACGCGTTCCTGCCCGACCCGCTGGTGATGGACTACAGCGCGGCGAAGGCGGCGTTGGCGAACTTCACCAAGTCGCTGTCGAAGGAGTTCGGGCCGCGCGGGATCCGGGTCAACACGATCAGTCCCGGACCGGTGGCCACGGCGTTGTGGTTGGGGGCCGGTGGGGTCGCCGCGACGATCGCCGAGGCTTCCGGTGGGGACGCCGACGCGGTGGCGAAGTCGGCCGCGTCGGGGATGGTGACGGGGCGGTTCACCACGCCCGAGGAGGTCGCGGACCTCGTGCTGCTGCTCGCGAGTGACCGGGCCGGCAACGTGACGGGTGCGGACTTCACCATCGACGGCGGGCTGGTCACGACACTCTGACCCCGGTCAGCAGCAGTGGTCGCCGCGCCAGGCCTCGCGGCCCTCCTTGACCGCGACGGCCGCGATCACCAGTGCCACCACGGGGTCGGCCCAGTACCAGCCGAGCAGGCTGTTCAGCAGCAGGCCGACCAGCAGGACGCCGGACAGGTACGTGCACAGCAGGGTCTGCTTGGAGTCGGCCACGGCGCTGGCCGACCCCAGTTCCCGGCCCGCGCGGCGCTGGGCGTGGGACAGGCCGGGCATGACGGCCAGCGACACGGCCGCCAGGACCACGCCGACCGTCGAGTGCTCCGCCGGGACCCCGGAGAGCAGGGACCGCGCCGACTCGACGGTCACGTAGGCCGCGAGCGCGAAGAACGACACCGCGATCGCCTTCAACGCCGTGCGTTCGCGGGCGGCCGGGTCTGAGCCGGAGAACTGCCAGGCGACGGCCGTCGCGGAGGCGACCTCGATCACCGAGTCCAGGCCGAAGCCGATCAGGGCCGTCGACGACGCCGCCGCGCCCGCCGCGAGCGCGACGACCGCCTCGACGACGTTGTAGGCGATCGTCACGCCGACCAGCAGCCGGATCCGCCTGGTCAGCACCGCCGTGCGGGCGGTGACCGGTGGGGGAGCGCAGCAGGCGCAGCTCATCGGGTCGCCGCCGGGACGTGGTCCGGGCACGGGTCGACGGCGAGCACGACCTTCGCCAGTTCGGTCAGCGCGCGGGACAGGTGCTCGTCGGCCAGCGCGTAGCGCACCTGGCGGCCCTCGTAGGCCGCCACGACCAGGCCGCAGCCGCGCAGGCACGCCAGGTGGTTGGACACGTTCGACCGGCTCAGCCCCAGGTCCGCGGCGAGCGCGCCGGGGTAGTTCGGGCCGTCCAGCAGCGCCACGAGGATGCGGCAGCGGGTCGGGTCCGCCAGGGCTCGGCCGAGGCGGGCGAGCGCGTCGGCACGGGTCTCACGCGTCAGCACGGGCTGAACAGTACAGCGTCGGCTGACGCTTTCACCACGGCGTTCATCAGACGTCGACACGACGTCCACGGCGCGCTGGTGCCGTGGGTGGACACGGGACGACCGCCGTCCCGCCCCACCCGGAAGGCCACACCGTGACCACCAGCGACTTCGACGTCCGACCGCTCCTCGACTCGGTGGCGGGCCCGGTGCTCCTGCCGCACGACGAGGGTTTCGCCGCCGAGTGCGCGGGCTTCAACCTGCTCGTCGTCCACGACCCCGCCGTGGTCGTCGGCGCGACCAGCGCCGCCGACGTGCGCGCCGCGGTGCGGTTCGCCGTCGCCAACGACCTGCCCGTCGCCGTGCTCGCCACGGGCCACCAGCCGTTCGCGCCCGCCACCGGCTCCGTCCTGATCACCACCAGCCGCATGGCGTCCGTGGAGGTCGACGCCGAACGGCAGACCGCGCGCGTCACCGCGGGCACGCTGTGGCAGCAGGTCGTGGACTCGGCCGCCAAGGACGGGCTCGCGCCGCTCAGCGGGTCGGCAGGCACGGTCGGCGTCATCGGCTACGTCCTGGGCGGCGGCCTCAGCCCCACGATGGGCCGCACCCACGGCTGGGCGGCCGACCACGTGCGGGGGATCGACGTGGTCACCGCCGACGGCGAGTCGCGGCACGTCACCGACCTGTCCGACCCGGACCTGTTCTGGGCGATCCGCGGCGGGAAGGGCAACTTCGGCGTCGTCACGGCGATCGACATCGCGCTGTTCCCGGTCACCGAGTACTTCGGCGGCGGCGTCTTCTACGCGGGCGAGCACACCGCCGCCGTGCTGCACGCCTACCGCGAGTGGATCGCCGACGCGCCGGACGAGCTGAACTCCTCGATCGGCCTGCTGCGCCTGCCGCCGCTGCCGACCGTGCCGGAGTTCGCCCAGGGCAAGCTGGTCGTGCACCTGCGCGTGTCCTACCTGGGGTCGGAGGAGGACGGCGAACGGCTCGTCGCGCCGATGCGCGCGGTCGCGCCCGCCCTGCTCGACACGGTGGCCACGACCCCGTACACCGAGTTCACCTCCATCCACCTCGACCCGACCGACCCCATGCCGTACGGCGAGTTCGGCGGCCTGCTGACCGAGCTGTCCGCCGAGGGCGTCGACCGGATCGTCGAGCTGGCCGGTCCCGCGTCGGACTGCCGGGTGGTCATCCTGGACATCCGCCACCTCGGCGGGGCGCTCGGCCGTCCGGCGGCGTCGCCGAACGCGGTCGACGTCCGGGACGCCCGGATCAACGTGTGGGGCGCGGCCGTGGGCGACCCGGTCGAGGTCGAGGCGGTGCTGGACCAGATGCGGGACCTCGTCGGCGCGCTGGGCCCGTGGAGCACCGGCCGCCAGTACCTCAACTTCATGAGCGGCGACGACGCCGTCGAGAACGCCTTCGGCGACGAGGTGTTCCGCCGCCTGCGGACGGTCAAGAGCCAGTACGACCCGACGAACGTGTTCCGCGCCAACAACCACAACGTGCTGCCGAACGCCTGAGGGTCAGAGAGCGGCGAACGAGCGCTCGTCCAGCCTGCGCAGCGCCGCGCGGCGGGCGAGGTCCTGGGCGCTCGACGCCAGCTCTCGGCGGGCGTAGAGCAGCGCGACCCCGAGGTAGCGGAACGATCCGTCGCTCTCGGCCTCCAGGAGGTTCGCGTCGACCAGGGTCTCCAGCACCCGTCCGGCGCGGTGCGGCGGCAGGTCGACCAGGGGCGCGACGGCCTCCGCGGTCAGCCGGTCGCCGACCAGGGGGCCGAGGCGGAACGCGCGGGCGACCACCGGGTGCAGGCGGTCCAGCACGGCGGTGACGCCCGGCCGTGCGGGCAGGCAGGCGAGGTCCATGATCCGCGGGTCGGCGTGGCCCGCCGTGGCGTGGTCGAGGATCCGCGCCACGGACCAGTGCGGACGGCCCAGCAGGCGCGCGGCGGTGGTCCGGATGGTCAGCGGGTGGAACGACGCCAGCCCCGCCAGCCGTTCGGCGGTCGCGCGCTCGGCGTGCACGCGGTCGTGGCCGACCAGCCGGGCCAGCAGCTCCACGGCGTCGTGCGGGGTCAGGGGGCCGAGCCGGACCACGTGCGCGGCGTTCAGGTGGACCAGGTCCCGCCAGCCCGTCACGATCGCCGCCGACCCCGGTGTCGTGGGGAGCAGGTGGCGCACCTGCTCCACGTCGTGGGCGTCGTCGAGCACGACCAGCACCCGCCGCTCGGCGAGGACCGTCCGCCACAGCGCGAGGAGGTCCTGCACGCCCGTCGGCAACCGATCCGCGTCCATCCCGAACGCGATGAGGAATCCCGTCAGCACCTTTTCCGGAGTCGTGGGACTGCCGTGGGATCCGCCGAGAGTGGCGAACAGTTGCCCATCCGGGAAATTCGCGCGCAGGGAATGCGCGGCGCGCACCGCGAGAGCGGTCTTGCCCATTCCGACGAATCCGCTGACGGCCACGACGGGCGCGCGGTCGGCGGAGTCCAGCGCGCCGCGGATCCGCTCCAGCTCCCGTGCGCGGCCGACGAAATCGGCTGGGTCGGCGGGCAGTTGAGCGGGCGGCCGCACGGTCGCCGGGGGCGCCGCCACGGGGGTCAGCTCGGCGCGCAGGATCCGGCCGTGCAGCTCGCGGAGGTCCGCGCCGGGCTCGATGCCCAGCTCGTCGACGAGCAGCCGCCTGCCCTCGTCGTACACCGCGAGCGCCTCCGCCTGCCTGCCCGAGTGGAACAGCGCGGTCATCAGCAGCGCGCGCAAGCGCTCGCGCATCGGGTCGGCGGCGACCGCCTCGGCCAGCTCCGCGCTCGCCGCGACGTGCCTTCCCAACGCCAGGTCGATCTCCAGCCGCTCCTCCAGCGCGGCCAGCCTCGCCTGCGCCAACCGCGTGCGCTGGACCTCGACGAAGTCGCCGCGCAGGCCCCCGAGCGCGGTGCCCTGCCACAGGTCGTGCGCCGAGCGCAGCAGGTCGGACGCGGCCGCGAGCGCGCCGCGGGCACGGGCCTGGCGGGCCGCGGCGACACGGGTGCGGAACCGCGCCCAGTCGACCGCGCCGCCCTCCACGGACATCGTGTAGCCGCCGCCGACGGAGGTGATCACGCCGTCCTCGGCGGGTGACAGGAGGCGGCGCAGCCGGTACACGTAGGTGCGCACGGTGCCCCGCGCCTCCCGCGGCGGCTCGTCGCCCCACACGGCGTCGATGATCTCCTCGACCGACACCGGCTTGCCCTCGCGCAGCAGGAGCAGGGCGAGGGTGACCCGTTGCTGGGGTGAGCCGAGCGCCAGCTCCTCGGCGCCCCGCCACGCCCTGATCGGCCCCAGCAGGGCGAACCTCAATCCTGTCGTCATCCCGTCCTCCGCCCCCGAACCGGTCGAGCCGAACAGTCGCTTTCACGGCTGGGGAAGCGGTTCGGTTCGATTCACGGCGAAAGTGTTCGGAGTGGCGCGGAGCGTGAGCGCGGAATCAGGCGGTGAGGCGTTCCCGGAGGAATTCCACGACGCGGTCCCGCGCGCCCAGCGCGAGGTGGCCCGGCCGGTCGCGCACCTCGCCGGTGATCACCGAGTGCGCGTTCTTGCCGAAGCCGCCGGCGTTGCCCGGCGAGGAGTCCAGCTCGATCACCTCGAACGCGTCGCCGAGCCGTTCGCGGAGGGCGGCGAACCGGTCGCGCGGGGCCATGCCGTCCTCGCTGAACCGCATCCCGAGCACGCACAGGCCCTCGTCCTTGGCGCGGGCGACGATCCGGTCGGCCTCGGCGGGGGTGAGCCCGAGGTCGCGCTTGCGCGTCGCGCCGAGCGGGAACGGCACCGACGGCTGGCTCATCACCGGGGCCAGCACGACGTCCTCCAACGCCGCCGCGAGGGCGAACCCGCCGGAGAAGCACATGCCGATCACGCCGACGCCCTTGCCGGGCGTGCGCTCGGCCAGGTCGCGCGACACCGCCCGCAGGTAGTCGGTGACCGGGCGGTGGGCGTTCACGGCGAGCGCCCGGAACTCGGCGGACACGCACGCCTTGGCCATCGACGACACGGCGTAGCCCGCGGAGATCGCCTTGCCCGGCACCCCGTAGAGCGACACCAGCCGGACGGTGAAGCCCTGGTCGACCAGGTGGTCGGCGAAGCCGAGCACCTCGGGGTGGATGCCGGGGATCTCCGGCATCACCACCACGCCGGGGCCCTCGCCCTTCTCGAAGCAGTCGTGCGTGATGCCCGCGGCGGTGAACGGCCGGTGCGTCCAGCCGGTGAGGTCGGAGACGGGGGCGGTGTCGGTCATGGAGTTCCTCCGAGTGGTCTGATCCCGTCGATCATGCCGTGTTCCGGGGAATCAGCGCGGCGACGCACAGGGCCAGGAGCGCCGCGCCCGCGGCGGCGATGAAGCTGACGTGGAAGCCGAAGCGGGACGGGCCCGTGGCCACCGCGGTGTTCGCCAGCACGGTCGCGAGGACGGCGCTGGCGGTGGACGTGCCGATCGAGCGCATCAGCGTGTTCACGCCGTTGGCCGACGCCGTCTCGCCCAGCGGCACCGAGCCCATGATCAGCGCGGGCATCGCGGCGAACGCGATGCCGATGCCGCCGCCGAGGATCGCCGAGGCGACCACGACCTGCCACACCGCGGACGTCAGCACGACCGCCATCCCGTTGCCCACGGCGATGACCGCCGCGCCGAGGATCAGCGTCGTCCGCGCGCCGAACCGGTCGGAGATCCGCGAGGAGAACGGCGACAGCAGCATCATCACCGCTCCGAGCGGCGCCATCGACAGGCCCGCGCCGACCATGGACAGGCCGAAGCCCTGCCCGGTCGCGACCGGGGCCTGGAGGAGTTGCGGGAACAGCAGCGCGGACGCGTACATGGCGAACCCGATCAGCACCGCCGACAGGTTCGTCAGCAGCACCGGGCGGCGGGCCGACACCCGCAGGTCGACCAGCGGGTCGCGGGTCCGCAACTGGTAGCGGCCCCACAGCGGCAGCAGCACCACGGCCGCGCCGAACAGCGCCAGCGTCGGCACGCCCGCCCAGCCCCAGGTGCCGCCCTTGATCGTGGCCAGCAGCAACGCCGTGAGACCCGCCGACAGCCACAGCGCGCCGAGCAGGTCGAACCGGGCGCGGGGCGCTCGCGGGCTCTCCGGGACGAATACCCGGACCAGGGTGGCGCACACCAGGCCGATCACGGCCGAACCCCAGAACAGCACGTGCCAGTGGGTGTGCTGGGCGACCACCGCGGACAGCGGCAGCCCGATCGCGCCGCCGACGCCGAGCGTGGCGCTCATCAGGCCCATCGCCGCGCCCACCTTCGACGGCGGCAGCAGGTCGCGCATGATGCTGATCCCCAGCGGCACCACGCCCATCGCGCAGCCCTGGAGCACCCGGCCCGCCACCACCGGCCACACCGACTCCGTGACCGCGCAGAGCACCGAGCCGACGACGAGCGAGAGCAGGCTGGCCACCAGCACGCGGCGCTTGCCGTAGAGGTCGCCGAGCCGCCCGCTGACGGGGGTGATCACGGCGGCGGCCAGCAGCGTCGCGGTGATCACCCACGAGGTGTCGAGCGCGGAGGCGTGCAGGAGCCGGGGGAACTCGGGGATCAGCGGGATGACGAGCGTCTGCATCAGCGACGCGGCCAGGCCGCCGGAGGCGAGGACCGCCACGACCAGCGTGTGCGACCGGGCGGGGGGAGTGGTGGGGGTGCGGTGGACGTCGAGCGCTTGTCCTGTCACGTCTCCAGGATATTTGACTAACAGGTTGGTTGAGAACGGGTGTGACGCGGCGCTCGCGCATTCCGGACATACCGCCCGGCGGAACGCGAGGCGAGGAGGGGCGGGCCGCACCAGCCCGTCCCTCCTCGCACGGTCGGGGCGCCGCGCGCGTGGTACCCCGACCGCCTTCCACGGTAGGGCGGAAACCGTTGCCGCCCCAGCGTTTCCGGTGGCGCCTTCTCGCCGTCGCTAGAGGAGCTTGTCCAGCGTGATCGGCAGGTCGCGCACCCGTTTGCCGGTGGCGTGGTGCACGGCGTTCGCGATGGCCCCCGCGACGCCGGTGATGCCGACCTCGCCGATCCCGAGCAGGCCGAGGGGCATGGTCGGGTCGGGCTCGCCGAGGTACTCCACGTCGATGCGCGGCACGTCGGCGTGCACCGGCAGGTGGTACTCGGCCAGGCTCGGGTTCATGATCCGGCCGGACCGCGGGTCCACCAGCGTCTCCTCGGACAGGGCCGCGCCGATGCCCATCACGATGCCGCCCTTCAACTGGCTGGTGGCGGTCTTCGCGTTGACCACCGTGCCGACGTCGAACACCCCGAGCCAGCGCGAGACCCGCACCTCGCCGGTGTCGGAGTCGACGCGCACCTCGCAGAACTGGGCGCCGCAGGCGGCCTTGACCCAGCGCCGCCGGTCCATCAGGAACTTGGAGAAGAACTTCAGGTTGCCGGTCAGCTCGCCGAGCTTCGTCTCGGACCCGATCGCCGCGTCGACCGACGGGACGCCCGCCCTGGCCAGCACCGCGGCGTAGGTCTCGCCGCCACCGCCGTGGAACAGGCCGCCGTCGCGGGCCCGGAGGTCCGCGAGCCGCTGCCCGCGCAACGGCGACTCGGCGGACTTCTTCGCCAGGTCCAGCACGGACTTCTTCAGCTTCTCGCACGCCGCCAGCAGGCTCGCCGCGACGCTCGCGGTCTGCGCCGACCCGCCCGCGCCGGGCGCGAGCGGCAGCCTGCTGTCGCCGTACTCCACCCGCACCGACTCGAACGGCACGCCCAGCGCGTCCGCCGCGATCTGCGCCTGCGCGGTCGCCCCGCCCATGCCCATCTCGTGGAAACCGCACCGCACCAGCACTTCGCCGTCCACCGACACCCGCACCACGACGTTCGCGCGCAGCTGGAACGACGGGTGGTAGGCCGTCGCGACACCCGTGCCGACCAGCCACTTGCCGTCGCGGGTGGCGCCCGCGTGCGGGGCCCGGTCGGCCCAGCCGAACCGCTCCGCGCCGCGCGCGTAGACCTCGCGCAGCAGCCGGTGCGAGAACTTCTTGCCGTGCAACGGGTCCGTCTCCGGCTCGTTGAGCATCCGCAGCGCGATCGGGTCCATGCCGAGCTTGGTCGCCAGCTCGTCGATCGCGACCTCGACCGCGTAGGTGCCGATGGCCTCGCCGGGGGCGCGCATCGCGGTGTTGGAGATCTGGTCGAGCTTCACGACGTCCTGCTTGAGCAGGATGTTGTCCGCCGCGTAGAGGTACTTCGACTGCGACGTCACGGCTTCCGGCAGGCCGCCGACCTTGCCCATCTGCGTGACGCTGGTGTGGATCAGCGACGTCAGGTGGCCGTCGGCCCGCGCGCCGAGCGCGACCCGCTGGATGCTCGGGGTGCGCGCCCCGACCGTCCGGTACACGCCCTCCCTGGTGAGCAGCATCCGCACCGGCCTGCCGGTCATCCGCGCGGCCAGCGCGGTGATGATCGTGCCCGCCCACACGTTGCCCTTGCCGCCGAACCCGCCGCCGACGAACGGCGCGAGCACCCGCACGCCCTCCGGCGGCACGGAGAACTTGTGCGCCAGGTGCTTGCGGATCCAGCTGACGTTCTGCGCGGCCTCGTGCACGGTCAGCCGGTCGCCGTCCCACGCGGCGGTGGTGGCGTGCGGCTCGATGGCGTTGTGGTGGTGCATCGGCGTGGTGAACCGGAGGTCGACCGACACGGGCGCGGCGGCCAGCGCGGCCTCGGCGTCGCCCTTGCTCCCGCCCGCGGGCAGGATCAGGCTGCTCGGCTGGGGTTCCGCGTTCGGCGCCTCGGCCGCGAAGTCCACAGTGGACGGCTGGACGTCGTAGGTGGCGGTGACCAGCGCGGCCGCCTCGCGCGCGGCCTCCAGGGTGTCCGCGACGACGACCGCGATCGGCTGGCCGTTCCACGACACCTCGTCGGTGTTGAGGTAGTTGACCGTCGTGCCGGACGCCAGCGAGTCGATGTCGACCGGGCTGACCTTGGGCGGCGGCTGCATCGCGACCGCGTTGAGGTGGGTGATCACCGAGATCACGCCGTCGACGGCCTCGGCGTCCGCGGTGTCGACGGCGGTGATCCGGCCGCGGCTGACCGTCGAGTGCGCCAGCGCGGCGTGCGCGAGGTTCGCGTAGGGGATCTCGGCGGCGAACTTGGCCCCACCGGTGGTCTTCACGACGCCGTCCACGCGGTCGATCGCCTGGCCGACGTACCTGCCCGCCGTCGTGGAGCCGGTGACCGGCGGGTTCTGGACCTGCGTCACGCCGCGCCCCCTTCGGTGAGCAGCTGCCGGAGCGTGGCGACGATCGCCCGCTGAGCCAGCTCGATCTTGAACTCGTTCTGCGACCGGCCCACGGCGGGAGCCAGCTCGGCCTCGGCCGCGCGCAGGAACGACTCCTCGGTCGCCGGAGCGCCGAGCAGCACCCGTTCGGCCTCCAGGGCGCGCCACGGCTTCGCCGCCACCCCGCCGAGCGCGAGCCGCACGCCGGTGACCGTGCCGTCGGCGACCTCCAGCGCGGCGGCCACGGACACCAGCGCGAACGCGTAGGACGCGCGGTCGCGGACCTTGCGGTAGCGCGAGGTCGCGGCCAGCGGCAACGGCGGCAGCTCCACGGCCGTGATCAGCTCGTCGGCCGCCAGCGAGGTCTCCACCTCCGGCGTCTCGCCAGGTAGCCGGTGGAAGTCGGCCAGCGGGATCCGGCGCGTGCCGCGCACGCTCTCGACCTCCACGACGGCGTCCAGCGCCACCAGGGCGACGGCCATGTCCGACGGGTGCGTGGCGACGCAGCTCTCCGAGGCGCCGAGGATGGCGCCGCTCCGGTTGAAGCCGTCGAGCGCGTCGCACCCGCTGCCCGGCACGCGCTTGTTGCACGCCGCCGCGCTGTCGTAGAAGTACAGGCACCTGGTGCGCTGCAACAGGTTCCCGCCGACCGTGGCCATGTTGCGCAGCTGCGCGGACGCGCCGGTCAGGATCGCCTGGGACAGCACGGGGTACCGGCTCCGGATGACCTGGTTCGCCGCGAGGTGGCTGTTGCGGACCAGCGCGCCGATCCGCACGCCGCCGTCCGGCAGCTCCTCGATCCCGGTCAGCGGCAGGCGGGTGATGTCGATGACCGTGTCCGGTCGCTCCACGCCCTCGCGCATCAGGTCGACCAGGTTGGTGCCGCCGCCGAGGAACTTCGCGCCCGGCTCGGTGGCGATCGCGCTGACGGCCGTGGCCACGTCCGGCGCGCTCAGGTAGGCGAACGTCTTCACTGGGCCGCCACTTCCCGGATGGAGGCCACGATGCCGTTGTAGGCGCCGCAGCGGCAGAGGTTGCCGCTCATGCGCTCCCGGATCTCGCCCTCGGACAGGTCCACGTCGGTGGCGCACAGGTGCTCGGTGACGGCGCTCGGCGCGCCCGCCGCGTGCTCGGCCAGCATCCCCACGGCCGAGCAGAGCTGCCCGGAGGTGCAGTAGCCGCACTGGAAGCCGTCGTTGCGGATGAACGCCTTCTGCAACGGGTGCGCCTCGCCCCCGTCGGCCAGCCCCTCGACCGTGGTGATCTCGCGGCCGTCGTACTGGACGGCCAGCGCGAGGCAGGAGTTGATCCGCTCGCCGTCGGCGAGCACGGTGCACGCGCCGCAGGCGCCCTGGTCGCACCCCTTCTTGGTACCGGTCAACCCCAGCTCACCGCGCAGCGCGTCGAGCAGGCTGACCTGCGGTGACACGTCGACCTCCGCGGCCACGCCGTTGACCCGCATTCGAACCTCGACCACGTTGCAGCTCCGTTCCTGGCGGTCCCCGACTGGGACCAACGTTAATAGAACGGTGTCCACTTAACAACAGGCCGGTGTCCTCTTATCGTCTCAGGTGGCCTGGTACACCCGATGGTGCTCCTCGGCGATGGCCGCGAACTCCAGGATCAGCGGGCTGCGGCGGGAGGCGTCCCACGCCAGGCACACCCGGCTCGGGCCGATGTCGTCGATGAGCACCGACGTGAGGTCGCGGCGGGTGTAGAACTCGGTCACCGACTTCGGCAACACCATCACGCCCGCCCCCGCGGCGACGTGCTCGAACTTCTCCTCGACCGTGAGCACGACCGGCGCGGGCTCGCGCCGCCCGGTGCGCAGCTCGGTCGCGATGTCCCGCCACTCCGGCACCGCGTCCGGGTCCTGCGCGAGGTGCTCGTCGGCGAGGTCGGCGATGCCGATGGACTTCTTGTGCGCCAACCGGTGCCCGACCGGCAGCACGACCACGCGCGGCTCGGCCAGCAGCGGCCGCACCTGGAGCCCGCGCTGGTCGACGGGCAGCCGCACGAAGCTCACGTCCACCCGCCCGTCGTGGATCACGTCGGTCTGGTCGTACCAGCCGGTGCGCACCACGTCGACGCTCAACGAGGGGTGCCGCGAGGCCAGCACGCGGATCGCCGCCGACACGATCAGCCCCGGCATGAACCCCACGGTGAACCGGTCAGCGCCCCGCGCCGCCCGCCCGACCCGGCGGCGCAGCGCGTCCGCGTTGGCGAGCAGCGGCCGCGCGTCCGTGAGCAGCTGCGCGCCCGCCGGTGTCAGCTCGGTGCCGCGCTTGTCGCGCAGGAACAGCCGCGCCTTCAGCTCCTCCTCCAGCGCCCTGATCTGCCGGGACAGCACCGGCTGCGCGATGTGCAACGACTCGGCGGCGCGGCCGAAGTGCAACTCCTCGGCGACGGCGACGAAGTACCGGAGTTTGCGCAGGTCGACGTCCACCAGTTACCTCCATGCGTCACCTCCCAGGGTAGTCCGGCGGCGGATCCGCGCCCGCCCGCTCACGGCTGAACGGCCCAGTGATCTACGACTCCGGAGAGCACTCGAACGGCCGAACGCACCAGTGCCGGGATCGCCGTTCGCGCCCGCCGGACGAGTCGGGGAGCACAGCGGCGGTCGCTCGGACGGCCCAGCGCGTCGAGTCCACATCGGACGGACGCGCGCCCGCCGGGCGTGGTGCCGAGCCCGTCCGGCGGCGCTCCGGACGGCGCGCCCAGCGGGGTGAACCGCTCGATTCGAGACGCCGCGCGTTGGCGTTTTTGCCATTCGGGCCGCCCGTTAGGATCGCGGCCATGTCCCGCGCCGAGGCCACGAAAGCCCGCATCCTCGCAGCAGCGACGGCGGAGTTCTCGGCCTACGGCATAGCGGGCGCGCGGGTGGACCGGGTGGCCGCCGCGGCCGAGGCGAACAAGAACCTCATCTACGTCTACTTCTCCAGCAAGGACCAGCTCTTCGACGCGGTGTTCGACGCCCACGTCGTGCGCGTGCTGGACGAGGTCCCGTTCACCGCCGACGACCTGCCCGGCTACGCGGGCAAGCTGTTCGACTTCTACCGCGCCCACCCGGAACTGCTCCGGCTGGCGACGTGGCACCGGCTCGAACGCGGCGCGCTGGAAGCGCTGCCCGCGGTGGCCGAGTCGTACCGGTCCAAGGTGGACGCCATCGCCAAGGCGCAGGCCGACGGCGTGGTCGCCTCGACGTCGCCGCCCGCCGTCGTGCTGTCGCTGGTGCTGGCCCTCGCGGCCACCTGGGGGTCGGCGTCCGCGTCGGAGATCCCGTCCGAGGACGGGGTCGCGGTCCGCCGGGACGCGATCCGGCGGACCGTGCTCGGCCTGGTCGCTAGCTGACGGTCGCGATCAGCCCGGTCAGGTAGACCTCGCCGAACCGGCTGACCGTGGGGACGAAGTCGACGCACGCCCTGGCCAGCGCGGGTTCCGCGGCGTAGAGGGCGGCCAGGCTCTCCGACGGGTGGGCGATCTGCCAGGCCGACGACGCGAAGCACGCGATGGCGGCGACGGCCTCGAAACCGCGGTCCGCCAAGGCGGGCACCAACTTCTCGACCAGCGCGGCCAACCCCTCCACCGCTTCGAGCACCGCCAGCTTGAACGACCGCACCGCCCCGGTGGAGACGTGGCGCTCCAGGTTGAGCGGGGCCTGGGCCAGCAGGTCGCAGAGGAGCGGGCGGTCGGCGAGGGTGCGGGAGAGCGCCTCCGCGAGCGCCGCGGGCGTCGTCTCGACGACGTCGGCGAACTCCGCGTGCACGGCCTGGGTCCAGTCCACCCAGGCGTCCGCGCCGATGCTGAGGTAGATCTCCTCGCGGGTCGCGAAGTACCGCAGGATCGCCGACTTGTGCACGCCCACGGCCGTCGCGATGTCCCCGAGGCTGACCGAGCGGACCCCGCGCTCCAGCGCCAACTCCGCCGCGGCGGACCGGATGGCGTCGTAGCGCTGCCGCTTGTGCTCGGGCCTGCGGGCTCGCAGGAACGTCGGTGTGCACTCCACCAGCCGAGATTAGCCGACCCTCACCTCGTGGAGGGGCTGTGCGAACCGTCACGGCACCAGCACGACCTTGCCCGTGACCGTGCCCGATTCGGCCAGCGCGACGGCCGCGGCCGCCTCGGTCAGGGGGAAGCGGGCCGCGACCTGGGCGGTCAAGGAGCCGTCGGCCAGCAGCGCCAGGACCTGGCCGAGGTCCTCGGCCAGCGTGGCGCGGAACGCCGCCGCCTTCCGCTTGCCCGCCCAGATGTTGAAGAAGTGGGCGTTGCGGCCGGTGGGGGAGTAGTTCCACCACAGGAGCCTCGCCACGAGCTTGAGCACCGGCAGTTGCTTGGAACCGCCGTCGTCGCGGGTGGAGGCGCTGCCGTAGGAGACGAGCGTGCCGCCCTTAGCCAGGAGCTTGAAGGAGTCGACGATGCCGGGACCGCCCACGTGGTCGAACACGGCGTCGACGCCGTTCGGGGCCAGTGCCCGGACCTGCGCGGGGACGTCCGCGCGGTAGTCGACCGGGGTCGCGCCGAGCGCGCGGACGGTGTCGTGGTGGCGCGGGGAGGCCGTGCCGATCACGCGGACGCCCGCGTGCCTGGCCAGTTGGACGAGGGTGGAGCCGACGCCGCCGTTGGCGCCGTGGACGAGGACCGTGCCGCCCGAGCGGACCTTCGCGACCCGGTGCAGCATCTGCCACGCGGTGATGCCGTTGACGACGACGGTCTCCGCCTCGGCCGGGTCGACGCCCGCCGGGACCGGGACCAGGTCGGCGGCCTCCAGGACGACCTGGCTCGCCCAGCCGCCGGTCTTGGTCAGCGCGGCGACGCGCGTGCCGACGAGGGTGGGCGGCACGCCCTCGCCGACGGCGGTGACGGTGCCGACCAGGTCGTAGCCGGGCACGAACGGGAACGGCGGCTGGTCGTAGTACTTGCCGCGGCGCATCTGCTGCTCGGCGAACGAGACGCCGGTGGCCTCGACGCGGATCGACGCCCGGCCCGCGCCGGGGGCGGGGACGGTGGTCGCGCGGACCTGGAGGCCGGTCGGCTCGACGATGCCGGGGAGGACGACCTCGATGCTCTCGGTCATGGCTGGCTCCTTGTTTGTGAGTGGTCACATACTTCTTCGGGCAAAGAAAAGCGCTGGTGGAGCGGGGTGTGGAAATCAGGGGTGGCGCATGCCCGCGGTGAGGACGCGGGCCCAGCCCGCGTCGACGGAGTCGAGTTCGGCGGCGACGATCAGGTGGCAGAGCTGGCCGAACGCGATGAACCGCTGCACCTCCTCGTCGGTGCCGCCGGACAGCTCCCGCGCCGTCTCGACGACGGAGGCGTACCCGCGGCGCAGCGCCTCGCGGATCTCCGGGACGTCGGCGGCGCTCTGCGCGTGGATCTGGAGCATGAGCAGGTCGCGGTCGGCGATCAGGGCGGCGTAGGCGTCGCCCATCACCTCGAGGACCTCGACGGGTGTAACGCCGGAGGCCTGCTCCGCGCCTCGGGCGAGGGCTTCGCGGATCAGCAGGTAGCAGCGGTCGAGCGCGGCGGTGAACAGGCCGAGCTTGCCGCCGAACAGGCGGAGCACGTACGCCTGGGAGATGCCCGCGGCGACGGCGACGTCGGTGACCGGCGTCGCGTGGTAGCCGCCGCGGCCGAACACCGACACCGCCTTGGCGACGACCGTCGTGCGACGGGCGTCGGCGGTGGAGCGGGGCGTGTCGGTCAGTGGCATGTATGTGAGTGAACACTTACAACCGCGAGGAGTCAAGCGGGAGTGGTCGCGCGGGTGTCCCCCACCGCCGAAGGACACCCGCGAGCCGCCGAACGGGTTAACCAAAATCACCCGATCGTGTTGCCCAAAACTGTCAGGACGTACTACGGCTTGCGGCCGACGGCACCGACGATGCAGTGCGACACCTGGTCGAGCGGCTTGATCCGGGGACCGTCCGGCCACCAGTCGGCGCACAGCGTGAGACCGGGGTCGATCAGCTCCAGGCCGGGGAACATCTCCAGGATCTCGTCCCGCGTGCGGAACAGGCCCGTGCCCATCGGGCTGTGCAGGAAGGTGTCCTCCATGCGCCGGGCGACCTCGCTGTGCTCCGGGGTCTGCGGGTCGTAGAAGTGCGACAACGCGACGTACGAGCCGGAGGGCAGCGCGTCGACGTAGGTCTTCATGATGTCCGCGGGGGTGCGCTCGCCGTTGTAGTGGTGGAACGTGCCGAGCTGGAACAGCGCCACCGGCTGGGAGAAGTCGATGTGCTTGGTCACGACCTCGTTGGCCAGGATCTTCTCCGGCTCGAAGATGTCCTCGGCGGTGAAGTGGGTCTGGTCGTTCTCCTCCAGCAGTGCCCGGCCGTGCGCCAGGACCACCGGGTCGTTGTCGACGTAGACGACCTTCGCCTCGGGCTGGAGGCGCTGCACGACCTGGTGGGTGTTCTCGGCCGTCGGCAGGCCCGAGCCGCAGTCCAGGTACTGGGTGATGCCCGTCTGGCTGGCGATGAACCGGCTCGCCCGGATCAGGAACGCCCGGTTGTCCCACGCCAGCGTGGCCGCTTCGGGGGCGACCCGCTGCACGCGCCGGAGGACCTCGCGGTCGATCTCGTAGTTGTCCTTCCCGTGCAGGAAGGCGTCATAGACCCTGGCGATGCTCGCCTTGGTCGTGTCGATGTAGACGGGTGCGGCAACGTCCGACGACGGGGCGGTGCTACCGGGCATGGCAGGCCTCACAGAGCGTTGTTATCGGGGGAGTTTGTGCACCAGATCACAGTGCACCTAGCGTAAGCATATGGGCTCGAAGTGCGAGCATCAGGCACGAAGTTGACCTTGGGGCCACTCGGTGTACGTTCAGTGACCGGCCTGCCACGCCTTCACTGAGCGCAACCGCTGTTCGGGTGGACCGGCCGTCACGGGTGGGCGCACGTGCCGGGAAACGCAGGAGGACGGTTATGACCACGGTGGATCCCGCTGCCTCATCCGGTGGACCGACCGCTCTGCGGATCGTGCTCGGCGCCCAGCTGCGCAGGCTGCGCGAGGCCGCGGACATCACCCGCGCCGACGCCGGCTACTCCATCAGGGGCTCCGAGTCGAAGATCAGCAGGCTCGAGCTGGGCCGCGTCGGGCTCAAGGAGCGCGACGTCTCGGACCTCCTCACGATGTACGGCGTCACCGACCAGACGGAGCGCGACACGTTCCTCGAGATGGTCAAGCGCTCGAACCAACCGGGCTGGTGGCACCGCTTCAACGACCTCATGCCGGACTGGTTCCAGGACTTCGTCGGGCTGGAGGAGGCGGCGACCCGCATCCTCACCTACGAGCTCCAGTTCCTGCCCGGACTCATGCAGACCGAGGACTACGCGCGGGCCATCGCCAGCCACGGCAGGCCGGACTCGGCGGGCCCGGACGTGGAGCGCCGCGTGGGCCTGCGGATGAGCCGCCAGAAGATCCTCCACCGCCCCGGCGCGCCCCGCCTGTGGGCCGTGATCGACGAGTCGGTGCTGCGCAGGCCCATCGGCGGACGCGAGATCATGATGGGCCAGTTGGACCACCTGCTCGAGCTGACCAAGCAGCCGCAGATCACCCTTCAGGTCGTGCCGTTCGCGCTCAGCGGGTACGCCGCCGAGAGCCCCTTCACGATGCTCCGCTTCGGTGAGCCGGAGCTGCCGGACCTGGTGTACATCGAACACCTCGCCGGTGCCCTCTACCTGGACAAACGCGACGAGGTCGAGCTGTACAGCCGCGCGTTCGACCGGCTGACGGTGGACGCCGTGACCCCGGATCGCACCCGCCAGATGCTGGCGAAGGCCCGCGCGGAAATTTAACCCGATCGGGGTAGACCGCGCATCTGCACGTGCATTTACCCGTGCGTCACGGGGTGCTACCGTCTGTGCTCAGTCAGATGCACGTGCAGATGCACTCCTGTGGCTTCTTGAAGGTGGTGTCGTGGTGAGCGAGATCCGCAACGGAATGTCAGCCGCGCAGCTCGTCGGGACGGCGTGGACGAAGAGCAGCTACAGCGGTGCGCTGGGCAACTGCGTGGAGGTGAGCGCGCTGGCCGGTGGGGACGTGGCCGTGCGCAACTCCCGCTTCCCGGACGGACCCGCGCTGGTGTACACCCGCGCCGAGATCTCGGCCTTCCTGGCCGGGGCCAAGGACGGCGAATTCGATGACCTCGTCCGTTGACACGGCGGCCAGGGCCGAAGTCCGGCTGCGTGAGCTGATCTCGCGCGGGTTCCAGTTCCTGCACCCCACCGACGCGCGCGGCGAACTCGCCGCCGTCGTGGGCGTACGGGCGCACGACAACGTGATCGACGTGGTCAGGCTGCACACCGAGGACGACGCGGTGGCGACCCGGATGCCCGCCGACGAGCAGAACGTCCTGGCCCCGACCAGGTTCTCGTGGCGCAGGCGCGGACCCGCGTGTTCGGTCCTCGAGGAGCTCTTGGAACTCCCGGACGACAGGATCGCCTGACCCGTCTGCTGTGATGGGCACCGTGGCGGATCGTGCGATGACCGGAACACCGGTCGACACCTGCGTGGTCGACGCGGCAGTCGTGCGCGACGCCCGTCGCACCCCGTGCCTGACCAGACCGGAACACCACGGCCGGACCCGCCCGTCGGCGGTCCGCCCGGCAGCGTGGGGCCGACCATCGGCCACCTCCCGCCCGTAGCGGGCCGGTGGCCACGAGGTTTTCGCCGGGCCCGATCCCGGTGTTGGAGCGGTCGCGCCGGTGGCTCCGAGGGGCAGCCACCGTCCGACCGCGGCGATGTGGTGGAAGTGCCCGCGGCCCAGCGCCGCACAGGAGGACGTTCCCACCAGCGGCGCCGGTGGGTTGGTGGGCTCGAGCGCTCACCGGCGCCGCAATCCCCCGGCAGGTCGTGGGTATGACACGATTCTTGCCTCTTACGCGCACTTGGTAACTTACGTACATTGTGTACATGACTGCTTCGCGGCCGCACGACTCGCACGGTGAGATCGATGTGCCCCTTTCGGATGCCCGCGGAACGCTTCCCCAACTGCTCGACGAGCACGTGCGCGAAGGTGAAGTCGTCTTCCTGACCCGGCACGGCCGCCGCGTCGGCGCCCTGGTGTCCGCCGACGTCGCCGAGCACCTGGGCGAGATGGAGGACGCGTACTGGTCCGCTCGTGCCGCTCAGGCCAAACGCGACATGGAGGCGGCGGGCGAACAGCCGATCCCGTGGGAGCAGGCCTTGGTCGTGTTGGAGTCCGCGGACGCCGATGAGACCTCGGGCGACGAGCGGTGAGTCCGTACGACGTTCAGATCGTCCCTTCCGCGTTGAAGACCTTGCTCAAGCTCGACAAGCCCGTTCGGCGTCGCCTCCAGTCCGCGTTCGACGGTCTCGCGCGCGATCCGCGACCGCACGGAGCCATCGCGTTGAAGGGAAGCGCGGGGCTGCACCGGATCCGGGTCGGTGACTACCGCGTGGTCTACGAGATCCACGACGGGAAGCTCGTCGTCCTCGTTGTCGACCTCGGGCACCGGAGCGAGATCTACCGAGACCTGTGATCCCGGTTGATCAGGCCTTCGGTGTGCCGAACAGGGTTGCCAGTTCGGCCGGGGCGACGACCTCGAGTTGGGCGTAGGTGCACGAGTCGGGGGTGCGGTCCGGGCGGAAGCGGGTCAGGCGGCTCATGTGGCGGAAGCGGCCGCCGGACACGTGCTCGTAGCGGACCTCCGCTACCCACTCCGGGCGCAGCGGTTCCCACGACAGGTCCTTGCCCGCGCTCCAGCGGCTCTGGCCGCCGGGCATCCTGCCCTGCTCCTGGCTTTGCGCCTCGGCCCAGGAACGCCATGGGTGGCCGTCGAGGGCGTTGTGCCGCAACGGTTCCAGCTCCTCCACGAGGTCGCGCCTGCGCGCGGCGGTGAAGCTGCTCGCGACGCCGACGTGGTGCAGGACGCCCTCGCCGTCGTAGAGGCCGAGCAGCAGCGACCCCACGCCGAAGCCGTCCTTGTGCCACCGGAACCCGGCGACGACGCAGTCGGCGGTCCGCTCGTGCTTCACCTTCCACATCACCCGCTTGTCCTGCTCGTACGGCACGTCCGGCTTCGCCATCACGCCGTCGAACCCCGCGCCCTCGAACCGGGTGAACCAGTCGCGCGCCACGGCCGGGTCGTCGGTGATCGGCGTCAGGTGCACGCGGGCCAGTTCGCCGTCGACCACGTCCGCGAGCAGCGCTCGCCGGACCGAGAACGGCTCGCCGGTCAGGTCGCGCTCGCCGAGCGCCAGCAGGTCGAACGCGACGAAGCTGGCGGGCGTCTCCTCGGCCAGCTTCCGCACCCGTGACGCGGCCGGGTGCAGGCGCAGCTGGAGGGTGTCGAAGTCCAGGCCCGCCCCGGTGACCAGCACGATCTCGCCGTCGACCACGCACCGCTCGGGCAGCACGGCCTTCAGCAGCTCGACCAGTTCGGGGAAGTACCGGGTCAGCGGGCGGTCGTTGCGGGAGCCGAGTTCGAGCTCGTCGCCGTCGCGGAACACCACGCAGCGGAACCCGTCCCACTTCGGCTCGTACACCAGGCCCTCGGCGACGGGCACCTCGTGCACGGCTCGCGCGAGCATCGGCTTGACCGGCGGCATCACGGGGAGGTCCACCCGTGGAGGGTAGGCCGACTCCGGGGCCCGCACCGGGCGAACGGATCGGGATCCCGCGCCCCTCCGTTACCCGTCCGGGGCAACCGTGACCCGTTCGTAGCTGACGGTAACGATGGGCCGGGAGCGCCGATGGTGAGGCATACAACCGTTCAGCCCCCTGGAGCGCATGGTGATCGAGAACTCGTCGGCAGGCTTGGTGAAGTTGGACGCCGAGGTGTCCGTCACGGTCACGCGCGAGGAGCACCACCAGCTCGCGCTCGCCCGCTACACCGTCACCGACGGTCAGGAGCGGCACGTCGCCGTGGAGCTGGCGTGGTGCACGATCGCGTCCGGCAAGTACCGCGGCGAACGCGGGATCGAGGTCCTCCTCGACGGGCAGCGCGTGGGGGAGCTGACCCACCTGATGTCCCGCCGCTACGCCCCGCTCGTCGCCCAGGTCACCGCCCGAGGGGGCCGTCCGGGGTGCAGCGCCGTCGTGCAACGCGGCACGCGCGGCCTGGAGGTCGTGCTGCGCCTGCCCCGCGACGGCAACGGCGTCGTCCCGCTGCCCGCGCCGGGCCCCGCCACGCAGACCTACGCGCCCGTCGGAGCGCCGATGGCCCAGGTGATCCCGTTGCAGCCCAGGCACAAGGCGAACCGCAAGCCGGTGATGATCGTCGCCGCCGTGGTCGGCCTCCTGGTGGTCATCGGCGTCGCCAACAGCGGCACCAAACCGCCGAAGTCGACGAACACCGCCGCCGAGGTCTCCACCTCCGCCACCACGACCAAGGCCGCCGCCGCCATCGTCACCACGACGACCAAGGCCGCGCCCACCACCACGACGACCACGACCACCACGACGACGACCACCACGACCACCACGACCGTGCCGCCGACCACGACCACGACGACGGTCGAAAAACCCGCCCCTGCTCCCGCACCGGCTCCGGTGGTCGTGCCGCCGCCCGCCCCGGAACCCGCGCCCGCCTCGACCTGCGACCCCAACTACTCCGGCTGCGTCCCGATCGCGTCCGACGTGGACTGCGCGGGAGGCTCCGGCAACGGCCCGGCCTACGTCAAGGGCCCGGTGACGGTGATCGGCACGGACATCTACAAGCTCGACAGCGACAACGACGGCATCGGCTGCGAATAACCCCCGGAACGCGGAACGCCGCGGGATCCAAGGAGCGGATACCGCGGCGTTCCGTTCGACCAGCCGCTACGGGTAGCTGACCACGTAGCTGATCTGGTTGGCGAGGTTGGCGGTCGCACCCACGTTGTTGATGACGTTGGTGATCGTGCCGACGCCGCCGAGCGACACCGCCACCAGGTCGCGGAACTGCACGCCCGGCTTGTTCGGCGCCTCGAACCCTCGACTGGCCACGACGGCCGGGTTCGTCTGGAAGAACGCGTAGCTGCCCAGCCCCCACGCCTGGTGCGTGGTCACCGAGTCGGCCACCTTGTACGCCGCCCAGCCCTGGTTGCCGCCGCCGCTGCTCCACGAGGCGTTGTTCGGCGGGTCGTAGGGGAGTTCGTTCTGGTAGAAGTACGTCTTGCCGCCGTTGCCGTTCCAGATCGTCTGGTACTCCTGGTAGTGCTCGACGAACAGGCCGTACATGGTCACGTCGTTGCCGTTGACCACGAGTCCGTTGGCCGCGGTGTTCTGCGTCCAGCCGACGTTGGCGCCGTGGTCCGCGCGCCACAGCCACATGTGGTCGCCGATCACGTTGTTGCTGTTGACCCGCAGGCTGACCGAGGCCCGCCCGAGCGTGCCCGTGCCGCCGATGCGGATGAACACGTCGTGCAGCGACGTCGGGTTGGCGGCGTGGTTGGCCGAGGAGCCCGCCGCGCCGATCTCGACGAGCACCGGCGAGTTGACCGGGCCGGCGTCGATCAGCAGGCCACCGAGCTTCACACCGTCCACATCGGACACCTGGAGGGCCGCGGAGCCGTTGTCGGGCATCAGCGTGGCCAGGCCGAGGCCGAGCACGACGGTGTCCGCGCGGGTCACCTTGATGGACTCGCTGAGGTGGTGGATGCCGGGGGTGAACAGCAGGTTCCGGCCCGCGGCCAGCGCGGTGTTGATCGTGGCCGTCGGGGTGCCCGGCTTCACGATGTAGAACTGGCTCAGCGAGATGGAGTTGCCCGCCGGCGCGCCGTTGCCCCACGTGGTGCCGCGCGAGTTGGTGCGCAGCGCCGGGACGAAGACGTTGTACTCGCCCGCGCCGTTGACGTAGAGGAACGGCTTCTCGCGGACCTGCGGGGTCTGGTCGATGGTGGTGTGCGACGGGTTCGGGAAGTGCTGCGGCGGAGCGCCGTTCGTCCCCTGGAACACCATGTTCCACACCGAGCCCGACCAGCCGCCGTTGAGGTCGCTGTTGCGGGTGTAGAACTGCTGCTGCGAGCCGGACTCGATGACGCCGTCGATGCGCGAGTCGGCGATGAAGCCGCCCGACGCCCAGCCGTCGCCGCCGTTCCACAGCTGCGCCTGGCCGCGGAGGTGCATGCGGCGGTACGGCGCGGCCTGCGACACGGCCCAGCGCTCGATCTGCCCGGCGGGCAGCGTCACCGAGAGGTTCTCGGCGGAGCGCCAGAAGTTCTGCGTCGCGTTGCCCTTGTTGTTCGGGTTGTCGCCCTGCTGGAGCCAGTCCGCCTCGACGCGCACGTGGCCGTTGAGGTTGACGTCGTCCGGCGAGAGGCCCAGACCGGCGACCTGGGTGTAGAAGCCCAGGTTGACGTCGGCGTTGTAGGTGCCCGGCTTGAACAGCAGCGCGTAGCGCTCGGGGCCGAACTGGTTGGTGTGCTGCTGGTTCGCGACGGCCGTCAGCTTCGCCTGGATGTCACCCGCGGGCGTGCTCGGGCTGAACACCGACACGTTCGGGCCCAGGTCGGGGTTGCGGATGTCGGGCACGGGCACGTCCACGGTGCCACCGACGGTGTTCACCGTGAACTCCCAGAGGGAATAGCCGTAGTTGGTTCCGCGAACCGTACCCAACACGCGCACGTAACGGCCAGTGCCGGTGACGTCCAATGTCTGGTTTCCGCCAGTTCCGGTCGTCGTCGAGTAGACCGTGGTCCACTGCGACGCGTTGTCCGAGACCTGGATCTGGAACGACTTGCCGTACGCGGCTTCCCAGTTCAACCCGACGCGGCACACCTGTTGAGATGAGCCGAGGTCGACCTGGAGCGACTGGGGGTCGCTCGCGGCGCTGGCCCAGCGGGTGCCCGCGTTGCCGTCGACGGCGGCCGAGGCGGGCGTGCCCGCGTTCTCGGTCGAGGACGCCGTGGCGGTCTTGTTCTGCGCCACGTTCGCCGTGCCGCAGGTGGGCGCCGTGGTGCCCTGGGTGCCGAGGACCTGGAACTCCCACAGCGAGTAGCCGTAGGCGGTGGCACGGGCGGTGCCGAGCACCCGGACGTAACGGCCTGTGCCAGTCACGTCCAGGGTCTGCGCACCGCCCGTGCCGGTGGTCGTCGTGTAGATCGACGTCCAGTCCGAGGCGTTGGCGGAGGTCTGGATCTGGAACGACCGCGCGTAGGCGGCTTCCCAGTTGAGGACGACCTGGTTCACGGTGGCCGTGGACCCGAGGTCGACCTGGAGCCACTGCGGGTCGGCGGCGGCGCTGGACCAGCGGGTCCCGGCGTTGCCGTCGACGGCGGCGGAGGCGGGCGTGCCCGCGTTCTCGGTGGACGACGCGGTGACGGTCTTGCCCTGCGACAGCAGGACGGGCGCGGCGTTCGCGGAGGGCGCGGAGTCGGTGGTGGAGAGGGCGCCGAGCAGCGTCGCCGTGGCGACGACGAGCACGGACAGCCTGCGCAGGGAGCGGCGGCGGGGGGACGGTGATGACGCGACAGCGAGTCTCATGTTCCTGCCTGTCGGAAAGGGGAGACGGCCTGGAGCCCGGTCAGGGGCAGGGTTTTGGGCGCGTGACGACCGGCCTGCGTGGTCGCCACGGTCGGCCAGGTCCTACTGGGAGAGCGCTCTCTCGAAGCGGTGGAACCGGTCCCGGAACCGGTTCCATGGGTATTGTGGTGGAGTTAACATCCCCGAAATGTGGGTCGTCAAGGGTCTCTCCCAAGTTTCCTGGACCGGTCCAGCCGGTGCTCCGAACGGCGCGATCCCGTTGGGGCGAACGGGGGTGCGGCCTCGTCCGAGGCGGGTCCGGAGTTGTCGGATCGTGACGCCGTTTTGTGTTATGCCGAACCGGTTTCCCAGTCGTCCGGGGGACGCGCGTCACGCTCGCGCCGGTACCGGTCCCGGCTAGCATCGGACGTGGTCGGAGGAAGGGAAGTCGTCGTGCGGACCGAGGTCGACCGGACGAGCGTCGAGCGCCTGCTCCGCTCTCCCTGGCCGCGGCTCGTGCTGCTGGCCGTGTTCCTGGGAACGGCCGTCGTCCTGGCGCTGACCCACGGGCTCGACGCCGTGGACGTGGCGAAGGCGTGGGTCGCGGACCTCGGCGTCCTCGGGCCGGTGGTGTTCGTCGTGCTCTGCGCCGTGGCGATCATGGGGTTCCTGCCCGCCTCCCTGCTGTGCGCGGTCGCCGGGGTGCTGTTCGGCCCGGTGCTCGGCATCCCCGTCGTGTGGGCGGGCGCGATGCTCGGGGCCGCGGGGTCGTTCCTCGTCGGTCGCGGGCTGTCGAAGGACGCCGTCGAGAGCCTGGCGGGCGGGCGGATGGCGAAGGTCAACGCCCTGCTGGACCGCTACGGCGCGGCGACCGTGTTCGTGCTCCGGCTCCTCCCGCTGGGCCCCTTCGCCCTGCTGAACTACGTGCTCGCGGTGACCAGCCTCCCGCTGCGCGGGTTCCTCCTCGGCACGGGACTGGGCATCACGCCCGGCATGATCGTCTACACCGCCCTCGGCGGTACCGCCGAGCACCCGTCGTCGCCAGCCTTCCTGCTGTCCATCGGCGCGCTCGTCGTGCTGACGGTCGTCGGCGCGGTGGTCGCCCGGCGCGTGACGAAGCGTGTCGAACCACCACCGGCCCCGTCACCGCAAGAGATCGCGTGACCGGCTGACCGGGAATCCGGTCCTCCCTCCCCGCCCGTCCCCCTGCCGTTCGGCCGTTTCCGTTGGGCCGAACGGTTGTCGCCCTGCGCGAGGAGTAACCCGACGGTCGCCGAACCGTTGACGTAGCTGTAGCGCGTCTGTAACTCTTGCCCAACTCGACGCAAAAAAGTTGCATGATCTTGGAAATTACTCGCAGAGCTTCGTAATTCCGCCTGGACAGCCATCCATCCCCCGACGACCGGTCACCCCCTGCCCCTGACCGGCAGCCCTCCCGCCGGCCTGTCCAAGGGGTCTCTTTGCCATACCCGCTCCCTGTAGAGAGGACCGCAATGAGAACCACAAGCCTGATCACGCGGCTCACCGCCGCGTTGCTCGCGAGCAGCCTCGTGCTGCTCGCCGGGCCGGGCCTCCCGGCGAACGCGGCGCCAGCCCAGGCCAACGCCCTGGGCGCCCGGCTCGCCGCCTCCGCCGTCTCCGTCTCCGCCAGCAGCGCTCACGGCGAGTACCCCGCGGCCAACGTGAACGACGGCAACCAGGCCACTTATTGGGAAAGCAACAGCAACGCGTTCCCGCAGTGGATCCAGGCCGACCTCGGCTCCTCGGTCGCCACCAACAAGGTCGTGCTGAAGCTGCCGACGGGCTGGGAGACCCGGACGCAGACCCTCTCCGTGCAGGGCAGCACCAACGGCAGCGCGTTCTCCGACCTGGCCCCGTCCAAGGGGTACGTGTTCACCCCGTCCAGCGGCAACACCGTGACGATCGACATCGCCGCGACCACCATCCGGTACGTGCGCCTGAACATCACGGCGAACACCGGGTGGCCCGCGGGGCAGCTGTCCGAGTTCGAGGTCTACGGGCCCACGAGCGGTGACACGCAGGCGCCCTCCGCGCCGTCCGGCCTCTCGTTCACCGAGCCCGGCACCGGCCAGATCCGGCTGGCGTGGAGCGCCTCCACCGACAACGTCGGCGTGACGGGCTACGACGTCTACGCCAACAACGTCCTGCGGACCAGCGTCGCGGGCAACGTCCTCACCTACACCGACACGCAGCCGGGCACCTCCACGGTCGCCTACTACGTGCGGGCCAAGGACGCCGCGGGCAACCAGTCCGCGAACAGCAACACGGTGACCCGCACCGGGACCGGCGGCCCCGGCGGCACGAACCTGGCCGTGGGCAAGCCGATCACGGCGTCCTCGTCGGTGTTCACGTTCGTCGCGACCAACGCGAACGACAACAGCACCTCCACCTACTGGGAGGGCGCGGGCGGCTCCTACCCGAACACCCTCGCGGTGAGCCTCGGCGCGAACGCGGCCGTCGACTCGGTCGTGGTGAAGCTCAACCCCGACAGCTCGTGGGGCACGCGCACGCAGAACATCCAGGTGCTGGGGCGCGAGCAGAGCGCGTCCGGGTTCAGCAACGTGGTGTCGGCGGCGAACTACGTGTTCAACCCGTCGTCGAGCAACATCGTGACGATCCCGGTGGGTGGTGCGGCGCTGGCCGACGTCCAGCTGCGGATCACGTCCAACACCGGTGCTCCGGCGGGGCAGGTGGCCGAGTTCCAGGTCATCGGCGTGCCCGCGCCGAACCCGGACCTGACGATCACGGGTGCCTCCTGGTCGCCTGCCGCGCCGGTGGAGACGGACGCGGTGACGTTGTCGGCCGTGGTGCGGAACGCGGGGGCTGTCGCTTCCGGGGCCACGAACGTCAACTTCTACCTCGGGGACACGAAGGCCGGTACCGCGAACGTGGGTGCGTTGGCGGCTGGGGCTTCGGCGACCGTCACCGCAAACGTCGGGACGCGCAACGCTGGTAGCTACCCGTTGAGCGCGAAGGTGGACGAGGGCAACGTCGTCATCGAGTCCAACGAGACGAACAACAGCTTCACCGGGTCGACGCTGGTCGTGACGCCGGTGGCCAGCTCGGACCTGGTCGCGAGTGTCGGGTGGACGCCCAACAACCCTGCGGCTGGTAACGCGGTGGCGTTCTCGGTGGCGATCAAGAACCAGGGGACGGTGGCTTCTGCCGGGGGCGCGCACGGGATTTCCCTTCAGGTGGTCAACACGACCACCGGGGCTGTTGTGCAGACTTTGACCGGGTCTTACAGCGGGGCTATCGCCGCTGGGGCGACCACGTCGCCGGTGTCGCTGGGGAACTGGACGGCGGTCAACGGGAAGTACACCGTCAAGGTGGTGCTGGCCAACGACGCCAACGAGTTGCCGGTGAAGCAGCCGAACAACACCAGTGAGCAGCCGTTCTTCGTCGGGCGTGGGGCGAACATGCCTTACGACATGCTGGAGGCCGAGGACGCCGCTGTTGGTGGTGGCGCGGTCGTGGTCGGGCCGAACCGGAAGATCGGTGACCTCGCGGGTGAGGCGTCCGGGCGGAAGGCCGTGACGTTGAACTCGACCGGGAGTTATGTCGAGTTCACCACGAAGGCGAGCACGAACTCGTTGGTGACGCGGTTCTCCATCCCGGACTCGGCCGGTGGTGGGGGTATCGACGCGACGATCAACGTGTACGTCGACGGGGTCTTCCACAAGGCGTTGCCGTTGACGTCGAAGTACGCGTGGTTGTACGGGCCTGAGGCCGGGCCGGGGAACTCGCCCGGTGGCGAGGCTCGGCACATCTACGACGAGGCCAGCATCATGCTGAACTCGACCGTGGCCGCCGGGCACAAGATCCGGTTGCAGAAGGACGCCGCGAACACGACGAACTACGCGATCGACTTCATCAACACCGAGCAGGTCACGGCGATCGCGAACCCGGATCCGGCGAAGTACGCCGTGCCGACCGGGTTCGGGCACCAGGACGTGCAGAACGCGCTGGACCGGGTGCGGATGGACACCACCGGGACGTTGGTCGGCGTGTACCTGCCCGCGGGCACGTACCAGACGGCCAGCAAGTTCCAGGTGTACGGGAAGGCCGTGAAGGTCGTCGGTGCCGGGCCCTGGTTCACCAAGTTCCAGGCTCCCACCACGCAGGACAACACGGACGTCGGGTTCCGGGCGGAGGGGACGGCGAACGGGTCCACGTTCTCCGGGTTCGCCTACTTCGGGAACTACACGTCGCGGATCGACGGGCCGGGGAAGGTGTTCGACTTCTCCAACGTGGCGAACATGGAGATCGACAACATCTGGGTGGAGCACATGGTGTGCCTCTACTGGGGTGCCAACACCGACTTCGTGACGATCAAGAACTCGCGGATTCGGAACCTGTTCGCTGATGGTGTGAACATGACGAACGGCAGTACTAACAACCATGTGATCAACAACGATGCTCGTGCTACCGGTGACGACTCGTTCGCGTTGTTCTCCGCTATTGACGCGGGTGGGGCGGATGAGAAGGACAACGTGTACGAGAACCTGTCCACCACGTTGACGTGGCGGGCCGCTGGTGTGGCTGTGTACGGCGGGTACGCGAACACGTTCCGGAACATCTACATCGCGGACACGCTGGTGTACGCCGGGATCACGATCAGCTCGCTGGACTTCGGGTACCCGATGAACGGGTTCGGGGCCGACCCGCCGACGAAGTTCGAGAACATCTCGATCGTGCGGGCTGGTGGGCACTTCTGGAACGGGCAGACGTTCCCTGGTATTTGGATCTTCTCGGCGTCGAAGGTGTTCCAGGGGATTCGGATCAGTGACGTGGATATTGTGGATCCGACTTACAGCGGGGTGATGTTCCAGACGAACTACGTCGGGAACACTGCTCAGTTCCCGGTGAAGGACACGATCTTTACAAACGTGTCGATCAGCGGGGCGAAGAAGAGTGGCGATGCTTATGACGCCAAGTCCGGGTTTGGGATTTGGGCCAACGAGTCGGCTGAGCCTGGGCAGGGGCCGGCTGTGGGCACGGCTACGTTCACGAACCTGCGGTTGAGCAACAATGCGCAGGATGTGAAGAACACTACTTCTACGTTTACGATCGTGCGTAACTAGGGGGTAGTTGGTAGGGGATAGGCGGCGGCCGGTCGGTGTCAAAGGGGACATCGGCCGGTCGTTGTTTTGATGGGTTTGGGGATTGGGGCTAACCCCCGGTTGCGCCGATTATCCCACCCTCTTTCGCTTTGTCAAGGCTGGAAAGACGCCTTGACAAAGCGAAAGAGGGTGGGGGCGCAAAAACAACCGGGGGCCGGCCGGGGTGGGGGTTAAAAGAACCTGCCGGCACGGTCCGGTTGGTGCTCGGTGCGAGTGCCGGCCGGGGGCCGGAAGATAGAGAGAGCAGTTCCGATCGGTGCAATTTAGATGTGGGCTGGGTTGGTCACGGGGTCTCGTTGGGGCCGGGGGCCCGCTGGCCACGGCTGCCGATGTGGCCAGGTGGTGAGAGCCGAACCTGCGGTGCCACAGTTTCAGGTTGCCTGCGGCAGGCAGCTAGCGGTGGTTCAGATCGTAAGGTTGCCTGCGGCAGGCCTACGGGGGTTGAGGGCGCAGGGTTGCCTGCGGCAGGCCTGCTGTCCGTCGACGGCGCAGGGTTGCCTGCGGCAGCAGGCTTGAGAGCCGATTGCCTACCTGCTTGGCCTGGCTGGTTGGTTCGTGTCCGATTTTATTTGGGGGATTTGCCCCTTAAAATTGGAGATCGGGCAGGGCTTTGGGGCACTGCCTTTTGGCCCGATCAAGGGGCAAATCTAGGGGCCCCAAATCAAATCGGACACAGCGGGCTGGAAATCGAAGCCGCTGACCGGCCATGCTGGAAGTCGAAGCCGGACCACGACGTGAGGAGCACCCATGGACTGGCCCACGACGCCCCCGGCGTTCGGACCCGTGCTCCTCCGGGAGTTCACCGACGACGACGTCCACCTCGCCATCGAGTGCGGCGCGGACCCGTACATCCCGCTCGTCGGAACCCTCCCGGCATTCCCGACCCACGACCAAGCCCTCGCCTGGATCACCCGCCAACGCGGTCGCCTCGCAGAAGGCGCAGGGTTCTCGTTCGCCATCGCCGACGCAACAACCAACACCGCCATCGGCAGCACCGGACTCTGGCTGCGGAACCTGGACGCCGGACGGGCCTCCGTCGGGTACTCCGTCTCGCCGAAGCACCGAGGGAGAGGCGTCGCCCGTGACGCACTGAAAGCGGTCACCGCGTTCGCCTGGACGATCCCCGCCCTCCACCGCATCGAGCTGTACATCGAGCCGTGGAACACCGGCTCGACCAGGACCGCCGAAAAGGCGGGCTACCAGCGGGAAGGGCTGCTCAAGGGGTACCAGGAGATCGCGGGTACGCGCCGGGACATGTATCTGTACGCAGCGCTCCGGCCCTGATCACGGGGGGCAGACGGTGCCGTTCGCCGGGACCTTGGCGTTGATCAGGAAGTCTGCCGTCGCCGTGGTCGCGCACTGGGAGAGGCCGAGTGCGCCGTGGCCGCCGCCCTGCCAGCCCACGACCACGCCTGCCGGCAGTGCGCCTGCCGCGCGTTCGGTGCCCTGTTGTGGGGTGATCGGGTCGGTCGCGGTGCTGAGGACGAGCATCGGGGGTGCGCCCACCAGCGGGGGGACCTTCAACGGTGTGGGGACTGGGAAAGAAGCGCACAGGAGGAGTCTGTGGGCGTAGAAGGCGCCGAACAGGGGGTGCTTGTCGCGCCAGTCCTTCGTCAGGACGGTGACCCTGTCCGGAGGGATGCGCATGGCCGTGTCGTTGCAGCCTGTGACGAGGGTGGCGTCCAGGCGTGGGGGGTTTTCGTTGACGTCGGCCACCAGCGGCTCCACCAGGGAGGTGAGGCCGGTGCTGTCGCCGGACTTCGCGGCCACCAGGGCGTCTGCCAGTGCGGGCCAGCGGGAGCGGTCGGCCAAGCCCAGGAGGACCGCTTGCACGGTGGTGCCGGGGGTGAGGGAGAGACCGAGTGAACGGCCTGGGCTGGTGCGGACCTTGTCGAGCAGGGCTACCAGTTCGGCTTTGGGGGTGGCGCCGAGGGCGCAGTTCCTGGCGATGCAGTCCTTGGCGAAGGCGTCGAAGGTGGCTTCCGCCGCCACCGCTTTCGCCTCTGCGGCGCCGATGGCGTCGAGGGTCGGGTCCGGGGCTCCGTCGAAGACCATGCGGCCGATGCGGGTGGGGTAGCGGCTGGAGTACAGGGTGAGGACCTTGGCGCCGTCGCCCACGCCGATGGCGTTCAAGGTGCTGACGCCCATGAGGTCGCGCAGCTTGTCGAGGTCGGCCGCCGCGCGCCACGAGTCCATGGCCGTCAGGCGGTTCTCCAGGTCCAGGACGCATTCCTGGCTGGCGGTGGTGATGGCGCTGCGCAGGGCGGCGTTGTCGGTGTTGGCCGGGTCGAACTCGACGATGTCCAGCCTGGCCGAGGAGGGGACGCACTGGACGCCGTCGGACTTGCCGGTGCCCCTGCGGTCCACGCCGATGAGGCTGAACGTGGTCAGCACCTCGGGTGGCAGTGACGCGGCGAGGCGGGCGGCCTTGAGGGTGCCGGGTTCGCCGTCGGCGTCGCTGAGGACCACCAGCGGGCTCTTGCCGGTGCCCGCCTTGAGGACGGAGATGCTGATGGTGCCGCGGCCCGGCCTGCTCGGGGCGTCCAGCACCGACGCGAACCGGGCGCACTGGAAGGTCATCGACGTCTGCGGGGCCGTGGAACCCATCCGCAGCATCGTGGGGTCCGTGCACTCGGTCCAGTTGAGGCTGCCCTTGATCTCCTCCAGGTCCGGCACGGGCTGGGTGCCGGACGGCGCGGCCGCGCTGGGCGGGCCGCTGTCGCCGCGGACGGCGATCACCGGGCGGATGGAGGGGCCCGCGCTGCACGCGCTCAGTGCGGTCATCACCACGAGCGGAAGCAAAAGGGCGGCGTGGCGCCGACGCGGCACTGGAGGTTCCTCGCTCTCGGCGGGCGGCTGACCGGACTGGGCAGAAGGGTCGCACGAGCCAGGTGAGACTTCGGTGAGCGGCCGGTCCCGACCAGTGGATACCGGCGTGCGGGAATCCTCTTCGGACGGGCAGGATGGCGGACGTGGTGATGGCGCAAGCAGGTCCGACGTCGGGGCGGTCGACAGGGGGGTCGGGGCCGTTCGCGGCGGCGGCCCGCGTGGCGGGGGCGGTGCCGCCCACGGCGCTGGTGCTGCTGGGGATCGTCAGCATCCAGGTCGGCGCGGCGCTGGCGAAGCACCTGTTCGCCCTCGCGGGCACGTCCGGCACGGTCGCGCTGCGGCTCGCGTTCGCGGCCGTCGTGCTGGTGCTGCTCTGGCGGCCCTCGGTGCGGATCGGCAAGCGGATGCTGCTCACCGTCCTCGGCTACGGCGTGGTGCTCGGGTCGATGAACCTGCTCTTCTACCAGGCGATCGAACGCATCCCGCTCGGCGCGGCGGTGACGATCGAGTTCCTCGGCCCGCTCGCCGTCGCGGTGGTCGGGTCACGCCGGTGGGTCGACGGCCTGTGGGCGCTGCTGGCCGCGGGCGGGGTGCTGCTGCTGACGAGGTCCGACGGCGGCCTGGTGTGGACCGGGGTGCTGTTCGCGCTGCTCGCGGGCGTCTGCTGGGCGACGTACATCCTGGTCGCGGCCTCGCTGGGCAGCCAGTCCACCGACGGGCAGGGGCTCGCGCTCGCGATGGTGTTCGCCGCGCTGGTGGTGCTCCCGTTCGGCGTCGGCGACCTCGGTCCGGTGCTGCTCGACCCGCTGGTGCTGCTGGCAGGCCTCGGCGTGGCGCTGCTGTCGACGGTGGTGCCGCACTCGCTGGAGCTGGAGGCGCTGCGCCGCATCCCGCCTCGGGTGTTCGGCATCCTGATGAGCCTCGAACCCGCGATGGCCGCGCTCGTCGGCCTGGTCGTGCTGCACGAGGCGCTGCGGCCGACGCAGTGGGTCGCCGTGTGCTGCGTGGTGCTCGCCTCCGCGGGCGCGACCCGGACCGCTAAGCAGGCTTGACCTCGCCGCGCAGCACCGAGTCCACGTCGTAGCGCGCGGGCTGGTCGAGCTGGTCGTAGCGGCACGAGTCGGCCTCGCGGTCCGGCCGCCACCGGCTGAACTGGCCGTTGTGCCGCAGCCGGGCCGGGTGCGCGCCCTCGGTCTGCGTGTAGGAGATCTCCAGCACCCGCTCGGGCCGCAGCGCGATCCACGACGCGTGCTCGCCGCGCCACCGGTTGATCGCGCCCGGCAGCCTGCGGCCGTCCTCGGCGTCCGGCCCGAGCCACGGGTGGTCGTCTTCGGTGATCAGGTCGCTCAGCTCGTCGGCCAGTTCGCGACGGCGGGCCGCCTTGAACGACCCGACGACGCCGATGTGGTGCAGCACGCCCCGGTCGTCGTGCAGGCCGAGCAGCAGCGAGCCCACGGCGGTGCCCGGCTCGGTGTCCTTGTGCCAGCGCAGCCCCGCGACCACGCAGTCGGCCGTCCTGGCGTGCTTGACCTTGATCATCGAGCGTTTGCCCGGCGTGTACTCCGAGGCAGCGGGCTTGCCGATCACGCCGTCCAGCCCGGCGCCCTCGAACAGCTCGAACCACTGCCGCGCCAGCTCCACGTTGGTCGTCGCGGGCGTCAGGTACAGCCCGTCACCCGGCTTGAGCAGCGCCAACAGGACGTCGCGGCGCTCGGTGCACGGCCGTTCCAGCAGCACGTCGTCGCCGACCGCGAGCACGTCGAACGCCACGTAGGCGGCGGGCATCGACTCGGCCAGCAGCGTCACCCGGCTGGCGGCCGGGTGGATGCGCTCGGCCAGCGCGTCGAAGTCCAGCCGGTCGTCCTTGGCGACCACCAGTTCGCCGTCCAGCACGATCCGGGTGGGCAGCGTGCGCTTCAGCGCCTCGACGACCTCGGGGAAGTACCTGTTCAGGGGCTTCCCGCTGCGCGACTGGAGCACCACGTCGTCGCCGTCGCGGAACACCAGGCAGCGGAAGCCGTCCCACTTCGGCTCGAACAGCAGGTCCTTGCCCGTGGGGATCTCGTCCACCGCGGTCGCGAGCATCGGCTGCAACGGCGGGGTCAGCGGTAGCGGCACGGGCGCCATCCTGCCCCTCGCGGCTGGTCAGCGCACGCGCTGGTAGCGCAGCAGCAGCGCCGACTCGTAGTGCAGGGCCGACACGAGCGCCATGTCCCGCGGCGGCGCCACGGCGCCGTGCGCGATCCGGCCCGCCTCGCCGCCGACGAGCTTCGGCGCGATCGTCACGCACAGCTCGTCCACCAGGTCCGCGGCGATCAGGTCGCCGAACAGCGTCGGCCCGCCCTCGCAGTTCACCCGCAGCAGCCCGCGCTCGCCCAGCGCGCGCAACGCGACCGCCAGGTCCACCTCGGTCTCGCCCGCGACGACGACGTCCGCGCCCGCGTCGGCGAGCGCGGCCCGGCGGTCGGCGGGGGCCGACGACGTGGTGATCACGATCGGCCGCACGGTCGAGTCGGTCAGCAGGGGGGAGTCCGGGGTGATCGAGCCGCGGGCGGTCACCACGGCGATCGGCGGGATCGGCGCGAGCCCGAGCCGCGCCCGGCGCTCCGCGCGCACCTCGCCCGCCTTGATCCCGTGGTAGCGCTCCGACTTCGCCGTGCCCGCGCCGACCAGCACCACGTCCGCCAGGTCGCGGCCGAGCGCGAACACCTTCTTGTCCGCCGGGTTGCCCAGCCCGGCGGACTGGCCGTCCACCGCCACGGCCCCGTCCACACTGGACACGAAGTTCACCTGCACCCACGGGCGGTCCAGGTCGGCGGGGTAGTCGTAGGCCCGCTCCAGTTCCGCGTCGGTGATCTCGCCGTCGCGCGGGGGCCACAGGATCTGCATGGAGTTCATCCCAACACACTCCGAGGTCACGCCGTTCGGGCGCCGATACCCTTGGCACATGTCCGCCCCGCGCCTGGCCGACCGAGATCCCCGGATCGAAGCGGACGAACTGGTGAACTCCCTGGTCCCGCCGCCCCGGTTCGACGACGTGCGGTTCGAGACGTACGTGCCCAACCGGGACGAGCCCAGCCAGGCGGCGGCCGTGACGGCGTGCGCGGCGTTCGCGAAGCGGGTCGCCAAGGACTCCGGCGGCGGCTGGCTCGGGTCGCTGCTCGGCCGGAAGGCCGCGCCGGACGGCAAGCTCGGCCTGTACCTCGACGGCGGGTTCGGCGTCGGCAAGACCCACCTGCTCGCCTCGATCTGGCACGCCGTGCCGGGGCCCAAGGCGTACGGCACGTTCGTGGAGCTGACGAACCTGGTCGGCGTGCTCGGGTTCGGCGAGGCCGTGCGGCGGCTGTCCGGGCACCGGCTGCTGGCGATCGACGAGTTCGAGCTGGACGACCCCGGCGACACCACGCTGGTCAGCAGGCTGATCAAGGAGCTGACCGAGGCGGGCGTGTTCGTCGCCGCGACCTCCAACACGCTGCCGGACAAGCTCGGCGAGGGCCGGTTCGCCGCCCACGAGTTCCTGCGCGAGATCCAAGCCATGTCGGCCCGGTTCGACGTGGTGCGGGTCGACGGCCCGGACTACCGGCACCGCGGCCTGCCCGACGCGCCCGACCCGATGACCGACGACGAGCTGACCGCCAGCGCGGAGGCCACCCCCGGCTCGACGCTGGACGACTTCGACGCCCTGTGCGCCCGGCTCGCGAAGATCCACCCGTCGCGCTACGGCAGGCTGGTCGACGGCGTCGCGGCCGTGCACCTGCGCGGCGTGCGGCCCGCGGACGACCAGTCCGTCGCGTTGCGGCTGGTCGCGCTGGGCGACCGGCTCTACGACCGGGACGTGCCGGTGGCCGTGTCGGGACGGCCGCTGTCGGAGCTGTTCACCGACGAGATGCTCCGCGGCGGGTACCGCAAGAAGTACCTGCGGGCCGTCTCCCGGCTGGTCGCGCTTTCCCGCCGATAAAAGGGTTGAGGC
Source organism: Umezawaea sp. NPDC059074 (assembly GCF_042738955.1). Lineage (NCBI taxonomy): Bacteria > Bacillati > Actinomycetota > Actinomycetes > Pseudonocardiales > Pseudonocardiaceae > Umezawaea > Umezawaea sp. NPDC059074. The sequence continues at coordinate 32,570 of NZ_JBHYHC010000046.1, read as the reverse complement.
GGCGAAAACCGGGTATTCACCCCATGCCTGGAGCATGTGGAGGAGCCCCGATGCTGAGTGAATTCGAGCGGCGGTCACTGGACCAGATCGAGCACCAGTTCCGCCTCGACGACCCCCTGCTGGACAACAGACTCGCCGTCGGGCGGGCCCGCCCCATGCCCACGACGGTCCTGGCGATCGTGTTCGGCGTGATCGGCGTCGGCCTCCTGTGCCTGGGCGTGATCGGCGCGGCGCTCGGCTGCTTCGGCATGGTCTCGGTGCTGCTCCTCCTCCGCGGCACCACCTGGCGCTGAGGCGTCGGCGCCACCTTCGCCGTGGCGCCGGCCACCTCTACGGGATCAGCGTCACCTTCGCCGTCACCGTGCTCCGGCACACGATCGTGTCGACGTTCTCCCACCTCGTCACGACGCCTGCTCTGGGCGGCCACGGGTCGTTGACCTGCAACGCGGCGAAGCTGGCCCCGATGAGCAGCAGCGAACTCGTGCGCGTGTAGCCCGCGACGACCCGGCAGTGGCCGGGGATGAAGCTGATCACCGGCCGGTTCGCGCGGATCTCCGAGCGGTACTCGGCGAACGACGGCGACGTCGACAGCGCCGCGGACAGCGACTTGCCGGTGAGGCTCTCCAACGCCGTCACCACGTCGAAGTCCCGGCTCGCGGGCAGCCCCACCGGGTGCTCCTCCGTGCCCAGCCCCAGCTCGTCGGCGAGCCGCTCCTGGTCGTAGCGGTAGCGGTAGAAGTCCAGGATCATCTGCGTGCTGGCCGCCGCGCTCCACCGGTTCGTCTCCTGCCCGACCAGGCCGAGGCAGCTCGACTGGTCGGCGAAGCTGTGCGAGTAGTGCAGCTCCAGCGCGTCCACCCTCGGCTTCAGCACCTGCTCGACGATCTTGCGGTCGAACCGCCGCACCACCGGCTCGTCGACGTGCAGCACGTTCGCCAGGTGCGTCAGCGCCTCGACCTGCTGCCGGTACCGCTCCTCGCGCAGGTGCCGGGCCTCCGGGGTCTGCTCGTCCAGGAACGACCAGCGCTCGAACTCGCCGGGCGGCTCGCTCAGGTCCGCACGGACCTCGGGCACCTGCTCCCACGTGTGCAGCTCGCGCAGCGCGACCTCGACGCCGTCGAGCAGGAACAGCACGGCCAGCTTCGGGAAGCTGTAGGCGACGAACCGCAGCTCGTCGTGCTCGACGTCGAGGCTGCGGGCCTCGCCGAGCAGCATCTCCGGCTCCCAGACGGCCTCGGGCGCGATCGCCACCAGCGGCGCGCCCATCCTCGGGTGCGCGGCGACGTCGACGTAGCCGCGGCCGCAGCTCGACCCGATCCGCCACAGCAGCAGGTCGCCGTTGACGTCGTGCACCGGCGTCGGTGCGCGGTCCAGCCGCGGTCCGCCCGGCAGGTCCGGCAACGCGCCCAGCGTCGCCAGCACGCCGAGCTGCGCCGCGACCAGCCGAGCCGACTCGATGCGGGTCATCGAGCTCCCTCCGTAGATGCGCCTCTCCTGCTCGGAGGCGCTCGAGGCCGTGGTGATACACCAAATGATTTGGTCATGTGACCCCTCTCAGACGACGATGACCCACTGTGGGTTTCCTCGATGCGAATGGTCTTGCCTTCCGTCTAGCCGATGGACGCGAGCTGTTTCGCGATGTGTCGTTCAAGGTCGGTACCGGGTCGGTGGTCGCGCTCGTGGGCGCGAACGGCGTCGGGAAGACCACGTTGCTGCGGATCCTGTCGGGTGAGCTGACCCCGGCGACGGGCAGCGTCCGCGTGCAGGGCGGTCTCGGGGTGATGCCCCAGTTCGTCGGATCCGTCCGCGACGACAGCAGCGTCCGCGACCTGCTGCTGGCGGTCGCCCCGCCGGGCCTGCGGAAAGCCGCCGTCGACCTGGACGCGGCCGAGCTGGCGCTGATGGAGACCGACGACGAGCCGACCCAGATGAAGTACGCGAACGCCCTCAACAACTGGGGCGAGCACGGCGGGTACGACATCGAGGTCCTGTGGGACACGGTGACCGTGGCCGCGCTGGGCGTGCCGTACGACCGGGCGCGGTTCCGGGACGTGAAGACGCTGTCCGGCGGCGAGCAGAAGCGGCTCGTGCTGGAGGCGCTGCTGCGCGGCCAGGAGCAGGTGCTGCTGCTCGACGAGCCGGACAACTACCTGGACGTGCCCGGCAAGCGGTGGCTGGAGCAGCGGCTCGCCGAGACGGACAAGGGCGTGCTGCTGGTGTCGCACGACCGGGAGCTGCTGTCGATCGCGGCCACCCAGGTCGTGACGGTCGAGGCGCACAGCGCGTGGACGCACGCCGGGTCCTTCGGCACGTGGCACGCGGCCCGGACCGCGCGGATCGACCGGCTGCTCGAACTGCACAAGCGGTGGAACGAGGAGCACGAGCGGCTGAAGGAGCTGGTGCGGACGCTCCAGATCCAGGCGACGATCTCCGAGGTCATGGCGGCCAAGTACCGGGTGATGTCGGCGAAGCTGAAGAAGTACGAGGAGGCCGGGCCGCCGCCGGAGCTGCCAGTCGACGAGAAGGTGACCCCTCGGTTGAGGGGCGGGCGAACGGCTGTGCGGGCGGTGACCTGCGAGGCGCTGGAGCTGACCGGGTTGATGAAGCCGTTCTCCACGGAGATCTTCTTCGGGGACCGGGTGGCTGTGCTCGGGTCCAACGGGTCCGGGAAGAGCCACTTCCTGCGGTTGCTCGGCGGTGGGGACGTCGCTCACACCGGGGTGTGCAAGACCGGGTCGCGGGTGCTGCCGGGGCTGTTCGCGCAGACCCACCAGCACCCGGAGTGGGTGGGGAAGACCCTCGTCGACATCCTGTGGCACGGGGAGGGGTCGCGGACCGGGAAGGACCGGGGCGCGGCGATGGCGATCCTGACCCGGTACGGGTTGGGGCAGAGCGGGGACCAGAAGTTCGAGTCGCTGTCGGGTGGGCAGCAGGCTCGGTTCCAGGTGTTGCTGCTGGAACTGGCCGGGTCGACGTTGCTGCTGCTGGACGAGCCGACGGACAACCTGGATCTGAACTCGGCTGAGGCGTTGCAGAGGGCGTTGGAGGAGTTCACCGGGACTGTGGTGGCGGTGACGCACGACCGGTGGTTCGCGAAGTCGTTCGACCGGTTCCTGTTGTTCCGGTCGGACGGGGAAGTGGTGGAAGTTGCCGAGCCGGTGTGGGACGAGGCTCGGGTGCAGAGGGCTCGGTGATCTTGGGTCTTCCGGTGGCCGCTGGGTTTGAGGTGGTCACCGGGAGGCTTCGATTTCCGGGGTGGTCACCCAGCGGCTACGGCTTCCAGCCCGCTGTGTCCGATTTGATTTGGGGCCCCTAGATTTGCCCCTTGATCGGGCCAAAAGGCAGTGCCCCAAAGCCCTGCCCGATCTCCAATTTTAAGGGGCAAATCCCCCAAATAAAATCGGACACGTCCAACCAGCCGACTCCAGTCCCGTCGTGGTCATTGGATTGCTGGGTTTTTTGCTTTTCTAAATTGTCTTTTGTTTTTGCTGTTCAGAGCCAGGAGCGGGTGGTGCTGGCGCGGACCGGTACCTCCACCGTTGCCTCGTCGTCCGGGCATTGCAGGTGGGCGGTGGAGTATTCGTGTACGAGGCGGAAGTGGTGGTCGTCCCTGGTCCACGAGGTGAGGGAGCCGTTCGCTACCGCTGAGTTGTGGGCTATGGCCAGGAGGTTCTTCTCCGGTACGCCTTCCAGGAGGTAGCGGAGGAGGTAGGCCGTTACCTCGTGGGCGAAGAGCAGTACTCGTTTGCCTCTGTGGTCGCGTTCCAGGTCGCCCAGCAGTGAGCGCAGTCGCAGTGCCACGTCCGCCCAGGACTCGCCGCCCGGTGGGCGGTAGTAGAACTTGCCGAGGCGTTGTTTTCTGATCTGCTCGTCCGGGTAGCGCAGGGACACGCCTTTGGTGGTGAGGAGGTCGAGGATGCCCAGTTCTCGGTCTCGCAGGCGTTCGTCGACGACCTGGGTCGGCTGGTAGTCGAGTTCCCTGGTGGCGAACCAGGCCGTTCCCACCGTTCTGAGGTAGGGGGAGGAGACGATCACGTTCGGGCGTTGGTCGTTCGGCAGGGACGCGAGCCAACGGCCCACCGCTTTTGCCTGGTCCTCGCCCCTGGTGGTGAGGGGGACGTCGGCGTCGCGTTCCGGGATGTCGATGACGTCCAGGCCCGTGGCCTCGGCGTGGGCCCTGGCCACGTTGCCGGTGCTCTCACCGTGTCTGACCACGCCGATCCAGCCCAGATCCGTCACGCGGTGGAACGTACCCGTTTTCCGTGCGCTAAAACCCACCCATGAACACGTACGTCGACACCTACTGCGAGCGGTTGGCTCCCGGACTGTGGGGCGAGCCGCTCAACGCGCTGAGCAACCTGGCGTTCCTGCTGGCCGCCGCGGTGGTGTGGTTCCGGTACCGGCCCGAGCAGCGGAGCATCCGGGCGCTGGTGCTGCTGCTCGTGCTGATCGGGCTGGGCAGCCTGTCGTTCCACACCGCCGCCACCCAGTTGACGCGGGTGTTCGACGTGCTGTTCATCGCGCTGTTCGTGTTCTTCTACGTCGTCTGCTTCGGGCACTGGTTCTGGGGGCTGCCGTGGCAGCGGGCGTGGTGGTTCGCGCCCGGACTCCTGCTCCTGGGCGTGGTGCTGATCCCGGTGTCGCTGCTGATCCCGGCCGGGTCGGGGCCGTACCTCGCGGCCGGGGTGGCGTTGATCGGGTTGGCGGTGGCGCTGAAGTTCTTCGGGCCGCCCGGCACGCGGCACCACTGGTGGGCGTTCGCGGTCGCGGGTGTGGTGTTCGGGGTGGCGTTGACCCTGCGGACGGTGGACCTCAGCGCGTGCGCGGAGTGGCCGTCGGGCACGCACTACCTGTGGCACCTGCTCAACGCCGTGGTGCTGTACCTGGTCACGCGCGAGGCGGCCGTGCGGGTCAGTCCTCCTCGATGAGCGCCGGGAGCCTGCCCGCCTTGACCTCCGCGACCAGCTTCGCGTGGTCGGACTCGGTCTGGTCGGCGTAGTCGAGCGCGTACTTGGCGAACGCCTCGTCGAGGTCCTCGCCGTCGGCGTCGCAGTAGCCCGCCAGCAGGCGCGGGTCGACCGAGCGGGTGTGGGCGCGGGCCAGCAGGGCGCCCGCGAACCGGCCGTAGTCGTCCAGGTCGTCGCGCTTGAGGGTGGTGGCGTCGATCTCGCCCTTGCGGTTGCGGAACTGGCGGACGATGTAGTCGCGGCCCTCGATGCTGGTCCAGCCCAGCAGGATGTCCGACTCGGCCTGGACCAGGCGCGCGCCGTGGACGATGCGCTTGCCCTGGTGCTTGCTCGGCGGCACGTCGAGGAACGGCTCCAACGCCGACGGCCTGGCCTCCTTGACCTGGAGGATCAGGGCCTCGTCGCCGTTGCCGTGCAGCAGGACGAGGTAGTTGCGCAGGCCGACGCTGCCGGTGCCGACCACGCGGAACGCCACGTCGGACACGCCGTAGCGCATGATCAGGTTGCGGCGGGACTCGCGGAGCGTGTCCACGTAGGACGGCAGCGCCGCCACGACCTGGTCCGCGGTCTCCTGGGTGATCCTGGTGAGCACCGGCGGGTCGGCGATGAACCGCCAGTGCTCGCCCTCCTTGCGGGTCCACTTCGCCGCGACCCTGGCGCTGGTGTTCTTGCGGGCCTTCTGCGCGGCCTTGCTGAACTCGTCGGTCAGGTCGCTCGCCTTCGCCTTGCTCAGCACCGACTCGTCGCCCAGCGCGCTCCACGACTCCAGGAACGGCAGCTCGGCCATGTGCCGCAGCGCGCCCCGGTACGCCCGGACGGCGTCCTCGGCGGCGTCGCGGCAGCCCTTCTCCGACACGCCGCCCTCACGGCCCGCGAGCACCAGGCTGGTCGCGAGGCGCTTGAGGTCCCACTCCCACGGTCCGGGCAGGGTCTCGTCGAAGTCGTTGACGTCCATGACGATCTGGCCCTCGGGCGTGCCGTAGAGGCCGAAGTTCGCCGCGTGGGCGTCGCCGCACAGCTGGACGTCGACCCCGCTGCGCGGGCTCACCGCGAGGTCGCCCGCCATCAGGCCCGCGCTGCCGCGGAAGAACGAGAACGGCGAGGCGATCATCCGGCCGATCCGCAACGGGACGAGGTTCTCCAGCCTGCCCTCGTTGCTGGCGCGGACGTAGTCCGGGATGGACGGCCGGCTCACGGCCAGCAGGGCCTTGCGGTGGGCCTGGTGGCCGACGGCGTCGCGCAGCGCGCGTCCGCTCGCGTGGACCTCCTCCGGCTCGGTCCACCGACCCAGCGCCGCCGCCGCTTCCGCCCTCACCCGTTCACCCATGGACGGCATCATGCAACGGGAACGGGCACCTCACGTGCTGTATGACGCATCGTGAGGTGCCCGCGTGCCGATCGTGACTATCGCTTGACGATCTCCGCGATGGCGTCCACGCCGAGATCGATCTCCTCGGCGGTGATCACCAACGGGGGAGCCACGCGCAACGTCGAGTCGTGCGTCTCCTTGCACAGGACGCCCCTTGCGGCCAGCGCCTCGGACGCCTCCCGACCCTTCGGACCGCCGGGCGCGATCTCGACGCCCGCCCACAGGCCGCGGCCGCGGACCTCGGCGACGCCGTGGCCGACGAGGTCGTTCAGGCGGGCGTGCAGGTAGCCGCCCAGTTCGCGGGAGCGCTCCTGGAACTCGCCGGTGGCCAGCAGCTTCACGACCGCGCGGCCGACGGCGCAGGCCAGCGGGTTGCCGCCGAACGTGGAGCCGTGCTCGCCCGGCTTGAGGACGCCGAGCACCGAGCGGCTGCCGACGACCGCCGACACCGGCACGATCCCGCCGCCGAGCGCCTTGCCCAGCGTGTACAGGTCGGCGCGCACGCCCGCGTGGTCCAGCGCCAGCAGCTCGCCGGTCCGGCCGAGGCCGGACTGGATCTCGTCGGCGATCATCAGCACGTCGTTCTCGTCGCAGATCCGGCGCACGGCGGCCAGGTAGCCCGCGGGCGGCACGACGATGCCCGCCTCGCCCTGGATGGGCTCGATCAGCACGGCGGCGGTCCGGTCGGTGATGGCCTCGCGCAGCGCCAGCTCGTCGCCGTAGGCCACGACCGTGAAGCCGGGGGTGAACGGGCCGAAGTCGGCGCGCGCGACCTCGTCGGTCGAGAACGAGACGATCGTGGTGGTGCGGCCGTGGAAGTTCGCACCCGCGACGACGATCTCCGCCGTGCCCGCGGGCACGCCCTTGACCTGGTAGGCCCACTTGCGGGCCACCTTGATCGCGGACTCGACGGCCTCCGCGCCGGAGTTCATCGTCAGCACGGTCTCGGTGCCGGTCAGCTCCGCCAGCTCGCGGCAGAACAGGCCGAACTGGTCGTGGTGGAACGCGCGGCTGGTCAGCGTGACGCGGCCGAGCTGCTCGACGGCGGCGGCGATGAGGGCGGGGTGGCGGTGGCCGAAGTTGAGCGAGGAGTAGCCGGACAGGAAGTCCAGGTAGCGACGACCGTCCACGTCCGTCACCCACGAGCCCTCGCCGTGCGAGATCACGACCGGCAGCGGGTGGTAGTTGTGCGTGCTCCAGTGCTCGTCCAGCGCGATGAAGTCGGCCCCGCTGGTCGGGGCGTCCGTGGTGGGAGCGGCGATGGCGGTCATAGGACAAGGCTAAGGGGCGGATGGCGGCGATTTCATCCGTCAGGTGTTGCGCAGATGTCAGGTTTCTTGCGCAATCGAGGTGATCAGCGGCGATCCGTTGCGTAGCGAGCGGAGTGATCACGCCCTGGCTACCCTGCGACGATGGCGAAGAAGTCCGCGCACGTCCACTCGATCCGCGACGTGCTCAAGGTCCACCCGGACGGGGTCGACCTGGCGAAGATCGACCCCGCGGCCACCCCGGTCGGCCCGACGAGCAAGTCCGAGGCCGAGAAGGACCTCGCGGCCATGGCGGAGGAGCTGGACCAGCTCCAGGAGAACCTGTACGCCGAGGGTATCGGCGGGGGTCGCCGCCGGGTGCTGGTCGTGCTCCAGGGCATGGACACCTCGGGCAAGGGCGGCACGATCCGGCACGTCGCGGGCCTGGTCAACCCGCAGGGCCTGCACATCGTGTCGTTCAAGAAGCCGACCCGCGCGGAGCTGTCGCACGACTTCCTGTGGCGGATCCGCCGCCAGGTGCCGGGGCCGGGCATGATCGGCTTCTTCGACCGCTCGCACTACGAGGACGTGCTGGTCCCGAGGGTCGACAAGCTCGTGCCGCCCGCGGCCTGGCGGGCCCGCTACCAGCAGATCAACGACTTCGAGGCCGAGCTGGCCGAGGCGGGCACGACGATCGTGAAGTGCTTCCTGCACATCTCGCCGGAGCGGCAGAAGGAACGGCTCGTCGCCCGGCTGGAGACGCCGGAGAAGCTGTGGAAGTACAACCCGAACGACCTGGTCGTGCGGGCGAAGTGGTCGCAGTACCAGCAGGCGTACAGCGACCTGCTGACGCAGTGCTCCCCGGAGTCCGCGCCCTGGTACGCCGTGCCGTCGGACCGCAAGTGGTACCGCAACTGGGTGGTCGCCCAGTTGTTGCTCCAGACGTTGCGCGACCTCAAGCCCACGTACCCTGAACCGGACTACGACCCCGCGGCGGAGCTGTCCCGGCTGATCGAGGCGGACCCGTTGCGGTAGGCGCAATCTTCGTTGCCTCCCTTGTCCGGACGCAGTGGTCTAGTCCACTGTTGATCCTGCCGCCAGGGATCAACGGAGGTAAGCGCAGTGGTGATCGACAGGCGACGGTTCCTCGGAGCCATGGGTGTTGGGGCAGGGATGCTGGTGACGGGTGAGACCGCTTCGGCGCAACCGCGTGCGGAGTCCCGCGTGTACCTCGGGACCTACACGACCTGGTCGGGTGGGGGCACCGGCATCGGCCTCGCCTCCTACGACCAGACGACCGGGCAGCTCCGCGCGACCGGCGTGTTCCCCGGCGTGGCCAACCCCTCGTTCGTCATCGAGTCGGGTCGGACCCTCTACGCGGTGAACGAGCAGACCAACGGGTCGGTGACGGCCATCGCGGTCAGCGCGGGCGGTGGCCTGCGGATCATCAACTCGCAGAGCACCGGCGGCGCGGACCCGTGCCACCTGGCGGTCGACCCGTCCGGCAAGTACCTGCTGTCGGCGAACTACTCGTCGGGCAGCGTCTCGGTGCACCCGGTGAGGGCCGACGGCGGGCTCGGGACGCGCACGGACCTCAAGAAGCACACGGGGTCCGGGCCGGACCGCGAGCGGCAGGAGGGCCCGCACGCCCATCAGATCCTGCCCGACCTCGGCGGCAAGTTCCTGCTGGCCGTGGACCTGGGCACCGACTCCGTCTACACGTACCGGCTCGACGTGGCCACCGGCAAGCTCGCCCTGGTCAGCACCGCGAAGGTGAAGGCGGGGGCGGGCCCCCGGCACCTGGCGTTCCACCCGACCGGCAAGTTCGCCTACATCGCGAACGAGCTGGACTCGACGATCATAGCCGCGGGCTACGACCCCGAGACGGGGGTGCTGACGCCCGCCCAGACGTTGCGGACGCTGCCCGTCGGTGCCCCGGCCACGCCGCGCAACTACCCGGCCGAGGTCGTGGTGTCCGCGGACGGCAAGTTCGTCTACCTGTCCAACCGCGGCCACGACAGCGTGGCGCTGTTCGCGGTGGAGCAGGGCGGCGCGCGGCTGCGGTTCGTCGAGGCCGTGTCGACCGGGGGCAAGTACCCGAGGCACATCGCGTTCGACCCGACCGGGCGAATCCTGTTCGCGGCCAACCAGAACTCGAACACGGTGACGTCGTTCCGAGCAGACCTGGCCACCGGCCGTCTGCGGCCTTCCGGGACGCCGCTGGCGTCGCCGATCCCGGTCTGCGTGGTGCCCACCCGGCTGGGTTAACGGGGTTCCGGGCGGACCTCCCGCGGTGGTACCCCATGGCACATGGGTATCGCCACCGCACTGGTCTTGAGCATGGTCCTGGTTCCCGCGCCGGTGGCGTCGGACTACGTCGCCTTGGGCGACTCCTACGCCGCCGGTGTCGGGACCGGGGGCACCGGCGCGGGCTGCGGGCGCAGCCCGTACTCCTACCCGGACATGTACCGCGACGCGCACGGGTACACCTCGTTCCAGTTCCCGGCGTGCGCGGGCGCCACCATCCCCGAGGTGCTGGACCGGCAGGTGTCGGTGCTGTCCACCGAGACCGGGCTGGTGACGATCACCGTCGGCGGCAACGACGTCGGCTTCACCGACGTGATGACCACGTGCTCGGTCGGCTCGGACCGCTCCTGCGCCAAGGCCGTGGACGAGGCGAAGGGGCTGATGCGCACCGAGCTGCCCGGCCGGTACGCGAAGCTGTTCGCCGCGGTCTCCGACCGGGCGCCGGGCGCGAAGGTCGTGCTGCTCGGCTACCCGAGGCTGTTCGAGGAGAAGGCGTGCTCCGGCGGGTTGACGGCGGCCAAGCGGACGGCGGTCAACGAGGGCGCGGACCTGCTCGCCGACGTGATGTCCGCCGCCGCGACCGCCGCGAGCGCCACCTTCGTCGACGTGCGCACCCCGTTCCTCGGCCACGGCGTCTGCGCCGACGAGCCGTGGGTGAACCCGCTCACCACGCCGACCGCCGACTCCTACCACCCGAACAAGTCCGGCCAGGTCGGCTACCTCCGGGCGCTGGAGGCGGCGCTCGAACCCCTGGCCACGACGCAGCCCGTGGCCCCCTGACCGGTCAACCGGTTGGCGTGCGGGCGACCGTCCCGACGATGATGCCCCGGTGGAATCAACGAACGGGCTGAGGAAGGTGTCGGCCACGCGGTACGTGACCCCCTTCCGCGAAGGCGGGTCCCTGCCGGGGCTGGTCGAGGCCGACGACCTCGGGATGTACGTGCTCAAGTTCCGGGGAGCCGGGCAGGGCATCAAGGCGCTGATCGCCGAGATCGTGGTCGGGGAGCTGGCCAGGAGGCTGGGCTTCCGGGTGCCGGAGATCGTGCTGGTCGACCTGGACCCGGAGCTGGCGCGGTCCGAGCCGGACGAGGAGATCCAGGACCTGCTGCGCGCGAGCGGCGGCGTCAACCTCGGCCTGGACTTCCTGCCCGGCTCGTTCGACTACAACCCGGTCGTGCGCGAGCCCGAGACCGACCTGGCGACCCGGCTGCTGTGGCTCGACGGGCTGGTGCTCAACGTCGACCGCAGCTGGCGCAACCCGAACACCCTGCTGTGGCACCGCCAGCTGTGGCTGATCGACCACGGCGCGGCGCTGTACTTCCACCACGGCTGGCGCGCGGACCGGTTCCCCGCCAAGGAGTACCGGTTCGACGCGGGCGACCACCTGATGCTGCCGTTCGCGGGCCCGTTGGCCGATGTGGACGCCGAGCTGGCCGCGAAGGTCACGCCGGAGCTGCTGCGGGAGGTCCTGGCGCTGGTGCCGGACGAGTGGCTGGCGCAGGACCAGGTGTTCGAGGGCGCGACCGCGGTCCGCGAGGCGTACCTGGCGTACTTCGCCGCCCGCCTCCAAGGCCCGCGCACGTGGGTCGACGCGCTGGAGGTGGCCCGTGCCGCACGTGTTTGAGTACGCCGTGCTGCGGGCCGTGCCGAGGGTGGAGCGGGGCGAGTTCGTCAACGTCGGCGTGCTGCTCTACTGCGCCCCCTTGGACTTCCTGCGCGCGAAGACCTTTGTGGACGCCGCCCGCGTGCGGGCGCTGGACCCCGCCGTCGACGTGGAGCTGCTGGAGGCGCTGCTGGGCCACCTCGGGTCGTCCTGCGACGGGGCGGCGGAGGCGGGGCCGGTGTCCGCGACGACCCGCGGTCAGCGGTTCCGCTGGCTGACCGCGCCGCGGAGCACGGTGATCCAGACCTCGCCCACCCACACCGGGTTCACCGACGACCCGGAGGCCGAGGTGAACCGGCTGCTCGCCGCGCTCGTGCTGCCACCGGGTCACTAAGGTGGCAACCTCTCCGCTTGCGCCGCGTCTCTAAGTGGCAAGAGCGGTTGACCGGAAGCATCCACGAGATCGGGGTTGGCGAACATGAGCGCTGGATACCAGCAGGGGTACCAGCAACCGTACGCGCGCAGGCCGATGCCGCGGCAGCACAAGGTGAAGAAGGGGCGCGTGTTCCTGGCGATCCTCTTCGTGCTGCTCCTCGCGCTGGTCGGGCTGTACTTCTACGTCGACTCGTCGCTGCGGCGGTCGGACGCGCTGCCGGACTACGAGGGCCGCCCGGCGGACACCCCCGGCACGAACTGGCTGCTGGTCGGGTCGGACGCGCGCGACGACCTCACCCAGGAGCAGAAGGACGCGCTGTCCACCGGCGACGCGGGCGGCAAGCGCACGGACACCATCATGCTCCTGCACATCCCGGCCGGATCCGGGAAGTCGACGCTGGTGAGCATCCCGCGCGACTCCTATGTGGACATTCCGGGGAACGACAAGAGCAAGATCAACGCCGCGTTCTCGCTCGGTGGCGCGCCGCTGCTGGCGCGGACCGTGGAGGGCGCGACCGGCATCCACCTCGACCACTACATGGAAATCGGCTTCGGCGGGTTCGCGGGCATCGTGGACGCGGTCGGCGGCGTCGACATGTGCATCGACGAGCCGATGCAGGACCCGTTGGCGGGCCTCGACCTCAAGGCGGGTTGCCAGGAGTTGAACGGCACGCAGGCGCTCGGGTACGTGCGCACGCGGGCGTTCGCCACGGCGGACCTCCAGCGGGTGCAGAACCAGCGGAAGTTCCTCGCGGCGCTGTCGGACCGCGCGACCAGCGCGGGCACGCTGCTCAACCCGTTCCGCGCGTTCCCGCTGCTGTTCGCGAGCACGGACGCCATCTCGGTGAACGAGGGCGACCACCTCTACAACCTGGCGGGCCTCGCGTTCGGGATGGGCGGCGGCGTCGACACGGCGACGGTGCCCATCGGGAGCACGCCGACGCTCGACGGCGTCGGGTCGGTCGTGCAGTGGGACCGGGAGAACGCCCTGCGCCTGTTCGGCGCGCTGGAGAAGGACGAGCCGGTCCCCGCGGACCTGCTTCAGCAGCCCAGCTGACCCCTGCGGGGGATCAGCCCGCGATCTGGCCGTCGAGCTTCTGCTCGGCGGCCTTTTCGTCGCTTTCGGCCTGCTTCGCCTTGCTGGCCTCCATGATGCCGTCCAGCTCGCGCATGAGGTCGTCGTAAATCGGTGTTAATGACATTGAGTTACCCCCAAGTACGTGGTCGTCCCCCGAACGGATCAATGAACTGTACTCATGGAAGCGCCTCAACATCACCACGTATTCACTAAGCCGATTGTCACATCGTCGACTGTCGGCTGAGCACATGAAGCAATACGGTGTTATGTGCTGGTCACACATGTGCCGACCCGGCGGCCTCTCGCTAGCGTCGACCGCATGAACAGTGGGCTCCGTCACACCGGAGACGACCTCGCGGGCCGCACGGCGCTCGTCACGGGGGCGGGCGGCGGCATCGGCCGCGCCTGCGCCGTGGCGCTGACCGAGGCGGGCGCGAAGGTCCACCTGGTCGACCGCGACGCCGACGCGGTGCGCGCGGTGGCCGACGAGACCGGCGGGACCGAGCACGTCGTCGACCTCTCCGCCGCCGACCCGACCCGAGACCTGCCGCGCGAGGTCGACATCCTGGTCAACAACGCGGGCCTCCAGCACGTGGCGCCGATCCACGAGTTCCCGCCGGAGCGCTTCGAGCTGATCCAGCGGGTCATGCTCACCGCGCCGTTCCTGCTGACCCGCCACTGCCTCCCGTACATGTACGCCCGCGGCTGGGGCCGGATCGTCAACCTCACCAGCGTCCACGGCCTGCGCGCCAGCGCGTTCAAGTCCGCCTACGTGGCCGCGAAGCACGGTCTGGAGGGGCTGAGCAAGGTCGCCGCGCTGGAGGGCGCCGAGCACGGCGTGACGAGCAACTGCGTGAGCCCCGGTTACGTCCGCACCCCGCTGGTGGAGGGCCAGGTCGCCGAGCAGGCCCGCGCGCACTGCGTGCCGGAGGACCGCGTGCTCGCCGACGTGATGCTCCAGCGCAGCGCCATCAAGCGGCTCATCGAGCCGGAGGACGTCGCCGCGACCGTGTTGTGGTTGTGCGGCAGGCACTCCGGGCACGTCACCGGTTCCACGTTCACGATCGACGGCGGCTGGACCGCCCAGTGACCCCTGCAAGCCCACCCCGAAGAAGTGGTGATCGCATGGCCGAGACCTCAGCCCCGCCAAGGAAACCCATCGTCAAGGTGGTCGCCGCCAGCCTCATCGGCACGACGATCGAGTGGTACGACTTCTTCCTCTACGGGTCCGCCGCGGCCCTGGTGTTCAACAAGCTGTTCTTCCCGAGCGTCGACCCGCTCACCGGCACGCTGCTCGCGTTCACCACCTACGCCATCGGCTTCCTCGCGCGGCCGTTGGGCGGCGTGGTGTTCGGGCACTTCGGCGACAAGATCGGCCGCAAGAAGCTGCTCGTGCTGGCGCTGGTCCTGATGGGCGGCGCCACGTTCGCGATGGGCCTGCTGCCGACCTACGCGAGCATCGGCCTCGCCGCGCCGGTACTGCTGACCCTGCTGCGGCTGGTGCAGGGCTTCGCCCTCGGCGGCGAGTGGGGCGGCGCGGTGCTGATCGTGTCCGAGCACGGCGACGCGAAACGGCGGGGCTTCTGGGCCTCCTGGCCGCAGGCGGGCGTCCCGGTGGGCAACCTGCTCGCCACGGCCGTGCTCGCGGTGCTGGCCGCCGTGCAGACCGACGAGGCGTTCCTGTCGTGGGGCTGGCGGGTGCCGTTCCTGCTGTCCGGCCTGCTGGTCGGCGTCGGGCTGTGGATCCGGCTGACCGTCAGCGAGTCGCCGGTGTTCCTGGAGGCGCAGCGCAAGGCCGAGGCCAGGAAGTCGCCGGTCGTGGAGAAGGCCCCGATCGTGACGCTGCTGCGCCTGCACTGGCGCGAGGTGCTGATCGCGATGGGCGCCCGCATGGGCGAGAACGTGTCGTACTACGTGATCACCGCGTTCATCCTGGTCTACATCACCGGCCCGCTGGGCCTGTCGAAGTCCTACGGCCTCAACGCGGTGCTGATCGCCTCGGCGGTGCACTTCGTGTCGATCCCGTTGTGGGGCGCGCTGTCCGACCGCGTCGGCCGCCGCGCGGTGTACCTGTTCGGCGCGGTCGGCGTCGGCGTGTGGATCTTCGTGTTCTTCGCGCTGCTGGACACGAAGTCGTTCGGCGCGATCCTGCTGGCCACGACCGTCGGGCTGGTGCTGCACGGCGCGATGTACGGCCCGCAGGCGGCGTTCTTCTCCGAGCTGTTCGGCACGAGGGTCCGCTACTCCGGCGCGTCCGTCGGCTACCAGCTCGCGTCCATCGTGGCCGGGGCGCTGGCCCCGCTGATCGCCACGGCGCTGCTCAAGGAGTTCGGCAGCACGGTCCCGGTCGCGCTGTACGTCGGCTTCGCGTGCCTGCTCAGCGTCATCGCCGTGGTGGTCGCCAAGGAGACCAGGGGCGTGTCGCTGGAGAAGGACGACGCCGAGCCCGCCGAACTGCCAGCATGAGCGCATGACCGACCCGGTGGAGCACCTGCTGGAACTGCTCGCCCAGGACGCGGGGAGCGAGCGGCTCGCGCAGGTGCTCCCCGCGGCGCGGGCCGCGGGCGTGGCCGACGCCGAGCTGGACCGGGTCGAACGGGCGACCGAGCGGGCGCTGGAGATCCGCCGCACGCTCACCGAGCACCGCAGGCGGGAAGCCGAGCTGGAGGCGCTGTTCGACACCGCCAGCGACCTCGCGGGCGCGCGCGACCCGGACGCGGTGCTGCGCTCGATCGTCCGGCGGGCCCGGCTGCTGCTCGGCACGGACGTGGCCTACCTGAGCATGAACGAGCCCGCGGCGCACGGCACGTACATGCGCGTGACCGACGGCTCGGTGTCCGCGCTGTTCCAGGAGGTCCGGCTCGGCATGGGGGAGGGGCTCGGCGGTCTGGTCGCGCAGACCGCCCGGCCCTACGCCACCGCCGACTACTTCGCCGACCTGCGCTTCAACCACACCACGCCGATCGACACGGCCGTGAAGGACGAGGGGCTCGTCGCGATCCTGGGCGTGCCGCTGACGCTGGGCAGCCGGGTGATCGGCGTGCTGTACGCGGCGAACCGCACGCCCCGGCGCTTCCCGCCGGACGAGGTGGCGCTGCTGTCGTCGCTGGCCGACCACGCGGCCATCGCGCTGGACACCGCGCACCTGCTGGAGGAGACCAGGGTCGCGCTGCGGGAGCGCAACGAGGCCAACGAGGTGATCCGCGCCCAGAGCGAGGACATGCGCCGCGCCGAGGAGGCCCACGACCGGCTCGCGGACCTCGTGCTGCGCGGCGCGGACGTGCCCGAGGTGGCCGCGGCCGTGGCGAAGGTCCTCGACGGCGCGATCGCCGTGCACGACGGCGACCTCGCCGAATTGGCCAGGATCGGTGCCACCGGAGGGACTCCGCCGCGGTCGGCGGTCACGGCCTCGCGCGCGACCGGCCGGGCCGTGGAACGGGACGGCACGTGGGTGTGCGCGGTGCTGGCGGGCCGGGAGCTGCTGGGCAGCATCACGTTGACCGGCAGGCCGGACCTGGCGGACGCGGACCGGCGGCTGTTCGAACGCGCGAGCGTCGTGACGGCGTTGCTGCTGCTGTTGCGGCGCAGCGTGGCCGAGGCGGAGAACAAGGTGCGCGGCGAGCTGATCACCGACCTGCTGACCGCTCCGGACCGCGACCCGGCCGGTCTCGCCGCGCGGGCCAGGCGGGTCGGCGTGGAGCTGGGCGTGCCGCACGTCGTCCTCGTCGCCGACGGCGCGTCCGCGCCCCGCGAACGGCTGCTCGCGGCCGCCGCGCACTTCGCGTCGACCGGCCGCGGCCTCGCGGGCGTGCACGGCGACCACGTCGTGCTGCTGCTGCCCGGCACGGGCGCCGCGACCGCCGCCGCGGAGACCGCGCGGGTGCTCGGCAAGGCCGTCGGAGCCCCGGTGACCGTCGGCGCGGGCGGCCCCGCCGCCGGACCGGACCAGGTCGTGACGGCGCACGCCGAGGCCGCGCGGTGCCTGTCGGCGCTGCTGGTGCTCGACCGGCGCGGCCAGGGCGGCACGCCCGCCGACCTCGGGTTCGTCGGCGTGCTGCTGGGCGAGCGCGCGGACGTGGCCGGGTACGTCCGCACGACGTTGGGGCCGCTGTTGGACTACGACGCGGTGCGTGGCACGGAACTGGTCCGGACGCTGGCCGCGTACTTCGCGTGCGGCGCGAACCTCAGCCGTGCCAAGGACGAGCTGCACGTCCACGTGAACACCGTCGTGCAGCGCCTGGACCGGGTCGCCACGCTGCTCGGTGACGACTGGCAGTCACCCGAGCGGGTGCTGGAGATCCAGCTGGCCCTGAAGCTCCTGCTACTGGTGGGTTAGCGCGCACTCGGTGGGGGAGACGGTAGCCGGGCGGGCGATCGTGGCCGACGGCGGCGGGCGTTCCCCGGCCAGCCACCGCTCCAGCGCGGTGAAAGCCGTGTGGTGGCAGGGAGTCAGGGGGCGCAACTGGTCGGGGAAGGCGTCGTAGAGCGAGTCGACGTGCGTGCCGCCCTCGATCCGGTAGTAGCGGAACAGCTTGTCGCGCCCGGCTTTCCGCACGAGCTCGGCGTACACGTCGGAGTCCTGGTCGATCGGCAGCAGCCCGTCCAGCGTGCCGTGCAACGTCAGCAGGGGCTTGCCGATCCGGCCGGTCAACGCGATGCGCCGCACCGCTTTCCGTGCTTGGGGCCGGGTCCGGTAGTCGTAGTCGGCTTCCGCGCCCTCGTAGTCGGGGTCCAGCGCCTCGCGGTAGATCCGCTGGGTCAGCTCCCAGTAGTACTGGCGGTAGAACGGCCACAGGAACGCCGACTCGGCGGGGAACACGGGCTCGCCGCGCAGCGCGGGCGGCAGGAACGTCAGCAGGTTCGGCCCCTCCTCCCGCCACAGCACGCCCTCCCAGTCCACGCCGCCGTCGTACAGCTCGGGGTGGTTCTCCAGCTGCCACCGCACGAGGTAGCCGCCGTTGGACAGGCCGGTGGCGAGCGTGCGGGCGGGTGGACGGCAGTAGTGCTGCCGCACCACGGCTTTCGCCGCGCGCGTCAACTGCGTGACCCGCTGGTTCCACTCCACGATCGCGTCGCCGCCGCTGTAGAACTCGACGCCCGTGTTGCCCTTGTCGGTCGCCGCGAACGCGTACCCGCGGTCCAGTACCCAATCGCTGATCGCGCGGTCGTTCGCGTACTGCTCCCGCACGCCCGGCGACCCCGCGACCACCAGACCGCCGTTCCACCGCGCGGGCAACCGGATCACGAACTGCGAGTCGTGGTTCCAGCCGTGGTTGGTGTTGCCGGTCGAGTCGTCGGGGAAGTAGCCGTCGACCTGCGTCCCCGGCACGGCGGTCGGCGCGGGCAGCCCCGCGGGCGTCAACCCGGCCCAGTCCGCCGGATCGGTGAGCCCGCCCGCGGTGGTCAAGTCGTTGGTGGACACGGATTCCTGGTGCTCCGCGCCGGGGACGCGGAGCGGGCCGCAGCGGGAGGCCTGCGCGGCCTGGACCGGCGCGACGGTGACGAGGGACAGGGCCACGAGGATCGGAACGACGGTGTTCACGTGCCGACCGTAGGACCGGGGTCGTTGCGGGGTAATGGTTCCGGCCACCACAACGACGCGCGCGGATGTGGAGGTCAGGTCCATCGCGCGCCGTGCGGGTCGTTCCTAGCGTGAGGTGCGGACAAGGAGGTCCGCATGCGCATCGTCGCTCTGGTCCTGTTCCTGCTGACGGCCATCACCCCGGCTGCCCACGCCGCGAGCATCACCGAGGTCACCGGTTTCGGCACCAATCCGGGCAACCTCAAGATGTTCCGCTACGTCCCCGACGGCCTCGCCACAGGTCGCCCCGTCGTGGTCGTCCTGCACGGCTGCACCCAGGACGCCGCCGGTTACGGCACCGCCTCGGGCTGGGTGTCGCTGGCCGACCGCTACCGCTTCGCACTCCTGCTGCCGCAGCAGCAGAGCGCCAACAACCTCAACAAGTGCTTCAACTGGTTCCAGTCCGCCGACACCACTCGCGGTCAGGGCGAGGTCGCCTCCATCGCCCAGATGATCGCCAAGATGCCCGCGGGCCCGACCTACGCCACCGGCTTGTCCGCGGGCGGCGGCATGACCTCGGTCCTGCTGGCCACCTACCCGGAACTCCTCCGGGGCGGCGGCATCGTCGCGGGCCTCCCGTTCGGCTGCGCCGCATCGCTCGTCGACGCTTTCACGTGCATGAACCCCGGCAAGAACCTGACCCCGCAGCAGTGGGGCGACAAGGTCAGGCAGGCCTCCAGCTACACCGGCCCCCGCCCGCCCGTGACCATCTGGCACGGCACGGCCGACTACACCGTCGCCACGGCCAACCAACGGGAGCTGGTCGAGCAGTGGACCAACGCCCTCGCCACCGACACCGCCGCGGACGTCACCGACACCGTGGCGGGCTACCCGCACGCCGTGTACCGCACCGCCACAGGCACCACCGCGGTGGAGACCTACACCATCACCGGCATGGGCCACGGCCAACCCGTGGACCCCGGAAGCGGTGCGCAGCAGTGCGGCACAGCGACCGCGTACGTGCTAGACGTGAACGTTTGCGCCGCGTGGCACCTAGCCCACGGCTGGGGCCTGGACACGTAGACCGTCCGGTGTGGAGCTTCCCGCGGAGAGCTCCTCACCGTACCGGTGGTACTGCCAGTGCTCCCTGGCCGCGAGGTGGTCCGCGGTCTCGTCGGCCTTGAGGTCCGACCAGTCCACGTCCTCGAGGCTGTCGCCGGGGATCAGCGTCCCCGGCCTCAGCAGGGCGACCTCGTCCAGACCGTCCGATTCCCAGCCGAGTTCCGTGGCGCTGCACAACATCCCGTGCGAGGTCTTGCCCCGGAAACTGGTGCGGCGCATCTTCTTGCGGCCGGGTAGTCGGGCTCCCGGCAGCGCGACGGGGACGAAGTCGCCCTTCACGACGAGATCGGGACCGCCGAACACGATCTGCACCGGCTCCTGCTCGCCGATGTCGACCACGGCCAGCCGGATGAATTCCCCGTTCGGATGAGCCGCGACGGAGATGACCTGCCCTGCTACGACCTTCGCGGGACGCATTGAGGGAGGGTACACAGATGCCTGGTCAGGTGGAATGGGCACGGTTGGGTTCTTTCTCGGTCAGACGCGCGCCGCAGCTGCCCACAGGGCAGCGAACGCCGATTGTGCTCGCTCGCGGTGAGTTTTGTTCATCACCATGTCGCTGTTGGAGTCGCTGTTGGGACTGATCAAGTACCCGAAGTCGCCTCCGACGCTGATGTACTCGCCCATCTGCTCCAGTAGCGCGGGTTCGTCCGCTTGGAGCGCCACCATGTCCAACTGGTAGAGGGCGGTTCCCGCGGTGACCGGTTGTCCGGTCCGCCGGAAGGAGCAGTTCTTGCGCACCGAGTCGCGCCCCACGCGATCGGTGAGCAGCGTGCGGAACTGCTCGACCATGCCTTCCGAGCCGAGCGGTACCAGGAACTGGTAGTCGCAGCCCTTCGCCAGGTTCTTCGCCACCACCTCCAGGAACTCGCCTGCCGCGGGTTCACCGTCCGGCATGGCGATCAAGTCGTACTGGAGGTCGAGTGTAAGAATTTTGGCGGACAGGCAGTATCCCTCGATCCGGGCGGCTTCGTCGTCCTGGATCAGGCCCTCACGGCCCGCCGTCGCCGAGTCGGCGAGTTCGCGGGCCACGGCGTCGACGCGGTCGCTCAGCACGCGTCCGATGCGCCCGACCAGGTCGGTGTGCCTGCGGGCGCTCGCCATCGCGCGCGACACCGACTCGTTGACGTACTTGGCCACGGAGCTGTCGTCGCTCACGGTCTCGGTGACCTCGCCGTAGACCAGGTAGTCCAACGACACGCCGAAGAAGTCGGCCAGCGCCACGAGCTTCTGGAAGCTCGGCCGGGTCTGGTCGCGCGCGTACTGCGACAGGGCCGCCGGGCTGATGTCGAGCGCGGTCAGGATTTCCTGTCTATTTCTGCTGTACCCACCGCGCTCGATCAGCGAGCTGAGCGTTTGACCCAGCTTCACTTCGCGTCCGCTCACTTCACCCACCTGTGCCTTGGCCGGGATTTGGCCAGAAATGCCCGATCAGTCTATGAAGTTTGACTTCACGCAAGTGAAGTTCAACTATCCGAGCGTACTTGACTGCGCCAGCAAAGCACGCATACTTCATGGTGCACGGCCAAAAATCAAGTCCGCAGGAATGCAGAATAGCTTGATCAGAAGTAGCGGGGTGGTCGCGATGATGGTCCTGATCTTCTTCATCGGCGCGTTGTTAGGTGTCCTGGTCGGCGCGGTGGTGTGCGTGCGCTGGGTCAAGCAGGAGATGACGGCGCACGTCGCGCCGTCCATGCACCTGATGGAAGCGCGCATGAGCACGATCCAGACCTCGGTCGACCTGGCTCTTTCCAGGTGGCACGAGGACATGCACGTCCACAGGGGGCGGCATGACCGCGTCCTCGACTGAGGGGTAGTGGAGCTTCCCCCGCTCGGGAAGCTCCACGGTCACTCCCCGCGGACCAGGTCCGCCGCCCGTTCGCCGATCATCAGCACCGTCACCATCGGGTTCACCGTGGGCATGGTCGGGAACACCGAGGCGTCCGCGATCCTCAAGCCCTCCAAGCCGATCACCTTCAGGTCGGGGTCCACGACGGAGCCGATGGCGCACGTCCCGGCCGGGTGGTAGACCGTGTGGGCCGCCCGGCGGCCGTACTCCGACAGGTCCTCGTCGGAGGTCACGGCCGGGCCCGGCGCGATCTCCCGCTTGAGCCACGACTTCAACGGCTCCCGCGCGGCGATCTCGCGGGCGATGCGGAAGCCGTCGACCAAGGTCTGCTCGTCGTACCCGTCCGGGTTGGTGAAGTAGCCGAAGTCCAGCGCCGGTTTGACCGTCGGGTCCGCGCTGGTGAGCCACATCCGGCCCGTGCTGTGCGGGCGGGGGATGTTCGGGGTCATGCACACCCCGTGCTCCACCACCGGGTACCCGAGCCGTTCGGTGTTGGCGGTGAACGGGATCTGGTAGAAGTGGAACATCAGGTCCGGCCGGGGGTCGGACGTGTCGCGGCGGACGAACAGGCCCGCGTCGGAGTCCATCACCGAGTTCAGCGGGATGGGGCCGTCGGTCTCCCAGACGATCACCGACTCCGGGTGGTCCAGCAGGTTCTCGCCCACGCCCGGCAGGTCGTGCACCACGTCGATGCCCAACGCCGCCAGGTCCGAGGCGCGGCCGACGCCGGACAGCATCAGCAGCCGCGGGGTGTCGATGGCCCCCGCGCACAGCAGCACTTCCCGCCGCGCGGTGACCGGGCCTGCCGACGTCTCGACGCCGACCGCGCGACCGTCCACGAAGGACACCCGCGACACCCACGTCTCCAGCATCAGCGTGAGGTTCGGGCGGTCCAGGACGGGGTGCAGGTAGGCGGTCGACGCGGACGAGCGGTGGCCGTTCTCCGGGTGGTAGGCCACCGAGAAGAACCCGGTGCCCTCGGCGAACGGCTTGGCGTTGAAGTCCTCGACCTCGGGCACGTCCAGCGCGGCCTTGGCGGCGGCGATGAAGTCCAGCGCGATCGGGTTCCGGTCCTTCGGGTCCACCGGGATGATGTTGTTCAGCAGCCGGTCGTAGTACGGGCCGAACGTCTCCCAGTCCCAGCCGGGACCCCAGCCGTCCAGGTCCTGGGGGAACGGGACGAAGCTGATCAGCGTGTTGTGCGACGAGCAGCCGCCCAGCACGCGGGCCCGCGAGTGGCGGATGTGCGAGTTGCCGCGCGGCTGCTCGACGGTCGGGTAGTCGTAGTCCAGTTCGGACCCGAGCAGGTTGATCCAGTTGCGCAGCTCCAGCACCCGCGGGTCGCCCACGTCGCTCGGGCCGCCCTCGACGACGCACACCGTCACCTCGGGGTCCTCGGACAGCCGGGCGGCGAGCACCGAACCGGCGGTGCCGCCACCGACGATGACGTAGTCGTACTCAGGCATCCGCACTCCTCGCGAACCAGTTCTGGGCCGTGGGCTTGAGGTTCTGGTAGACGTGCTTGGGCTCGCAGTACTCGTGCAGCCCGGTGGGCCCGAGTTCGCGGCCGATGCCGGACCGCTTGAACCCGCCCCACTCCGCCTGCGGCAGGTACGGGCCGAAGTCGTTGATCCACACGGTGCCGTGGCGCAAGCGCTTGGCGACCCACTGGGCCTTCTCCAGGTCCTGCGACCACACGCCGCCCGCCAGGCCGTACTCGGTGTCGTTGCCGAGGAACACGGCCTCCTGCTGGTCGCTGAACCGCTCGGCCGTGATGATGGGGCCGAACGTCTCCTCCTGCACGAGCTTCATCTCACGGGTGCAGTCCGCGAACACCGTGGGGCGGAAGAAGAACCCGTCCTGCAAAGCGGCGTCGGACGGCCTCTTCCCGCCCGCGAGCAGCCGCGCGCCCTCAGCGAGGCCGATCTCCACGTACTTCTCCACCTTGGCGCGGTGCTCGGCCGACACCAGCGGCCCGCTCTCGCTCGACTCGTCGAACCCGTTGCCCAGCTTCACCAGGTCGGCCCGCCGCGCCACCTCGGCGACGAAGTCGTCGTACACCGAGTCCTGCACGATGAGCCGGGTCCCGGACGAGCACACCTGGCCCGCGTGGAAGAACGCGGCCGTGAGCGCGTAGTCGACGGCGGTGTCCAGGTCGGCGTCGGCGAACACGATGTGCGGGTTCTTGCCGCCCAGCTCCAGGGCGACCTTCTTCAACGACGTGGCCGCCGAGCGCATGATGTACTGCCCGACGCCGAGGCTGCCGGTGAACGACACGAGGTCCACGTCATCGCTCTCCACGAGCACCGAGCCGACCTCGGGCCCGGTGCCCAGCACCAGGTTCGCCACCCCGGCGGGCACACCCGCCTCGGCCAGGATCTCGAACAGCTTGATCGTCGTCAGCGGCGTGATCTCGCTGGGCTTCACGACGAACGTGTTGCCCGCCAGCAGCGCGGGCGCGATCTTCCACGACACCTGGAGCAGCGGGTAGTTCCAGGGCGCGATCATCGCGCACACGCCGACCGGCTCGTAGTCGATGCGGCTGATCACGTCCGGCCCCGCGCCGGGCACGATCCGCGGGTGCAGCGCGCCCGCGAGGTTGCCGTAGTAGCGGAACACCGCCGCCACGTCGTCGACGTCGATCCGGCTCTCCACCAGCGTCTTGCCGGTGTCGAGCGTCTCCGTGCGGGCGATGTCCTCCTTCGCCCGGTCGAGCAGGTCGGCCACGTGGTTGAGCACGGCCGCGCGGTGCTCCGGGCTGGTCGAGGACCAGCCGCCGTCGTCGAACGCGCGCCGGGCCGCCGCGACGGCCGCCTCGGCGTCGGCCGCCGTGCCCTCCGCGACGGTGGCGACCACGCTCCGGTCGAAGGGGTTGATCACCTCGCGCTCGGCGCCGCTACTCGACCCGATCCACCGGCCGTCGATGAACAGCTTCGACACGGGTGTTCGCCTCCTTGCGAGATGGACTGATCGTTTCACCGTTCCCGCAGGCGGACGGCCCTGTCAAGCCGAACGCGGGTGGCCGGCCTCACGGTGCCGGTGTGGACAGTGTGGCCGCGCCGAGTTGCCTGCGCAGCCTGGTGAAGTGCTTGGCGTTGTTCATCGCCACCACCCCGACCACGGTGTCGCCGCGCAGGTACACGGCGGCGAACTTGCGGTCCTCGGGGGTGCCGTCGACGTACCGGACCTCGTCGTAGAGGTGGGTCTCGCCGACGAACTGGACGCGCACGCCGTACTGGTCGGACCAGAAGTAGCCCGGTCGGTCGTGCACCGCGACGGTCTGCCCGGCGAGCAGGTTCCGCACCGCCACGGACGACTGCTCGGCCGCGCTGGTCCAGTGCTCGTGCCGCTGCCCGCTCCACCGCGCCACGTCGCCGACCGCGACCACGCCGGGCACGCTCGTCACGCCGCCCTGGTCGCACAGGACGCCGTTGCCGACCGCCACGCCCGAGTCCGCGAGCCAGTCGGTCGCCGGGTACGCGCCGATGCCCGCGACGACGACGTCCGCCGCCAGCACCGTCCCGTCGGTCAGCACGACACCGGAGCTGGACACCTGGTCCACGCCGACGCCGCAGCGCAGTGCCACGCCGTGGTCCAGGTGCAGTTCGCCGCACACCGCGCCGATCTCCGGCCCGAGCACGCGCCCGAGCGGGATCGGCAGCACCTCCACCACGGTCACGTCGAGGCCGAGCTTGCGCGCGGTCGACGCCACCTCCGCGCCGATGAACCCCGCCCCGACCACCACGAGCCGTTCCGCGCCGCCGGTGAGGGCCGCGCGCAGCGCCACGGCGTCGTCCAGCGTCCGCAACGACAGCGTGCCGGGCAACGTCCTGGCCGCGCCGCCGGTCGCGATGACCACGCCGTCCGCGACGACCGAGGAGCCGTCGGACAGGTGGACCTCGCGGGTGTCCGGGGCGAGCCGGTCCGCGCGCACGCCCAGCCGCCACTCGGCGTCGAGTGCGGCCAGCGCGTCGGGGTCCGACAGCGCCAGCGACTCGCGGTCGGCGGTGCCGAGCAGGAAGTCCTTGGACAGCGGCGGCCGGTCGTACGGCTCGTGCGGCTCGTCGCCGACGACCACGAGCCTGCCGTCGAAACCCTGTGCCCGCAACGCTTCCGCGGACCGCAGCCCGGCGAGCGACGCGCCGACGACCGCGATGGTCCTCACGCCACGTCCTGCACTGCGGTGTCCACGTAGACGACGTCGTCCTGGACGACGACGGGGTAGGTGCGGACGGGTCTCTTGGCGGGCAGCCCGTTGGGCATCCCGGTCCGCAGGTCGAACGACGACGCGTGCAGCGGGCACTCGATCCAGCAGCCCTCCAGCCAGCCGTCCGCGAGGGAGGCGTCCTGGTGGGTGCAGGTGTCGTCGACGGCGTACAGCTCGCCGTCGGCGTTGAACACCGCGATGGGCACGTGCGCCACGATGCGGACCGCCTCGCCGGGGGGGAGGTCGATGACGGTGCAGACGCGGATCATGGGGGCGCCTCCGTTGCGCGATGCAGAACACGACCTGGATAACGCAACAATGTGAGGCTGGCGGGGGTCGCCGTCAAGAGGTTCGCCTGGTTGGAGCATGGTCGGTCCGCCCGGTGGTTACTGTTGCGCCATGAGCAACTCGGACGCAGATCGGGGAACGGTGGCTCAGGTCCAGTCCGTGGACCGCGCCATCAGCGTGCTGGAGATGCTGGCGCACGGCGAGGCGGGGATCACCGAAATCGCTGGTGAGCTGGGTGTGCACAAGTCCACGGCGTCCAGACTCGTGAGCGTGCTGGAGTCCCGCGGGCTCGTGGAGCAGCTCGGCGACCGCGGGAAGTACGCGATCGGGTTCGGCGTCGTGCGGCTCGCGGGCGCGGCCACCGGGCGGATGGACCTCACCAAGCTGGGGCAGCCGACCTGCCAGTCGCTGGCCGACGAGTTCGGCGAGACCGTGAACATCGCGGTCGCCGACATGGGCGTCGCCATCAACATCACCCAGGCCAGGGGATCGGCCGCGATCAGCGCGCAGAACTGGATCGGCCAGCGCACGCCGCTGCACGCCACGTCCAGCGGCAAGGTGCTGCTCGCCTTCCTGCCCCCCGAGGAGCGCAAACGCCTGCTCGGCCTGCCGCTGGACCGGTACACGCCGCGCACGGTCGTGGACCCGGACGAGCTGTCCGTGGAGCTGGACCGGGTCGTGGTCGACGGCTACGCGGCCTGTTACGAGGAGCTGGAACTCGGCCTGCACGCGGTGGCCGTGCCGATCCGCGGGCAGCGCGGCGAGGTGATCGCGGCGATGAGCGCCTCCGGGCCGTCCTACCGGCTCTCGCGGCAGCGGGTGCGGCAGGTCGTCGAGCCGATGACGGTGGCGGCGTCCGAGCTGTCCGCGCAGCTGGGGTACTTCGCCGACTAGAAGATCCTCGATCTCGAACCCCGTTTCACCTGGTGAGACGGGGTTCTTGTCGTTTTGTCCCATTACCTGCCGGTAGCGGCCGAACGCCGCGTTTCCGGCGCGTGACTACTCGGATGGAGGGATTGACATCGGGGAGCGCTGAGCGCAACTTGTTGCAGAGGGCGGAACACCAAGCGCCTTTCGCAACTCCGGTGGGAGGGCACAGATGGCGGGTCGACCACGGGTGGTCATCGTCGGCGCGGGCATCGTGGGGTGCGCGCTGGCCGACGAGCTGACCGAGCGGGGCTGGACCGACGTCACGGTCCTGGAGCAGGGACCGCTGTTCGCCACGGGCGGGTCCAGCTCGCACGCGCCGGGGCTGGTCTTCCAGACCACCGGCAACAAGACCATGACCGAGTTCGCGAGCTACACCGCGCGCAAGTACGGCGAACTCGGCTGCTTCGACGCCGTGGGCGGCCTGGAGGTCGCGACCACGCCGGAGCGGCTGACCGAGCTGAAGCGGCGGCACGGCTGGGCGACCGCGTGGGGCGTCGAGACCTCGTTGATCTCGCCCGAGGAGTGCGTGGCGCTGCACCCGCTGCTCGACGCGGCCAAGGTGCTCGGCGGGTTCCACATCCCGACCGACGGCCTGGCGAAACCCGTCCTCGCCGCGCAGACCCAGGCGGAACGGGCCATCGCGCGCGGCGCGGTGTTCGTGCCGCACCAGAAGGTCACCGCCGTCGAGCGCGCCGCCGGGCGCGTCACCGGCGTGACCACCGAGACCGACACGTTCAAGGCCGACGTCGTCGTGTCGTGCGCCGGGATGTGGGGTCCGCTGCTCGGCGACCTGGTCGACCTCACCGTCCCGCTCGTGCCGATGGCGCACCAGTACGCGAAGACCACGGCCCTGCCGACCGGCGAGGTCGGCGGCCCGATCCTGCGCCACCAGGACGCCGACCTGTACTTCCGCGGCCACGGCGACCGGCTCGGCATCGGCGCCTACGGGCACAAGCCCATGCCCATCGACCCCCGCGAGATCGGCGACCCGCGGTTCACCAAGTCCATGGCGTCCGAGCGGCTGTTCACGCCGGAGGACTTCGAGGACTCGTGGACCGCCGCCGTGGACCTGCTGCCCGTGCTCGCCGAGTCCAAGGTGGACGACGGCATCAACGGCCTGTTCTCGTTCACCACGGACGGGATGCCGCTGCTGGGCGAGCACCCCGACCTGGACGGCTTCTGGGTCGCCGAAGCGGTGTGGATCACCCACTCCGCGGGCGTCGCGCGGGCCGTGGCGGAGTGGCTGGTCGACGGCCAGCCGAAGCAGGACCTGCACAACGCCGACCTCAACCGGTTCGAGGACGTCCAGCTCGCGCCCGAGTACGTGCTCAAGCGGAGCTGCCAGAACTTCGTCGAGGTCTACGACATCCTGCACCCGTTGCAGCCCTTGGAGGATCCGCGCCCGCTGCGCGCCAGCCCGTTCTACGAGCGGCAGCAGGCGTTGGGCGGGGTGTTCCTCGAAGGCGCGGGCTGGGAGCGCGCGCACTGGTACGAGGCCAACGCCGACCTGCCCGAGGTCGCCGACGTCCCCGCGCGCAACGAGTGGGCGTCCCGGTTCTGGTCGCCGATCGCGGGCGCGGAAGCGCTCGTGACCCGCAGCCGCGTGGCGTTGTTCGACATGACCCCGTTGAAGCGCCTGGAGGTCACCGGCCCCGGCGCGCTCGACTTCCTCCAGACCATGACCACCAACAACCTCGCCCGCAAACCCGGCGCGGTCACGTACACGCTGCTGCTCGGCGAGGACGGCGGCGTCCGCAGCGACCTCACCGTGGCGCGGCTGGCGGAGAACCGGTTCCAGGTCGGCGCGAACGGCAACCTCGACCTCGACTGGCTGACCCGGCACCTGCCCGGCGACGGCAGCGTCCAGGTCCGCGACATCACCGCGGGCACGTGCTGCATCGGCGTGTGGGGGCCGCTCGCGCGCGACCTCGTCGAGCCGATCTCCACAGTGGACACCCGGCTCGGGTACTTCAAGGCGCAGAAGGCCTACGTCGGCAACGTCCCGGTCACCGCGATGCGGCTGTCCTACGTGGGCGAGCTGGGCTGGGAGCTGTACACGACCGCCGACGTCGGCCGCGAGCTGTGGGACGTGCTGTGGGAGGCCGGGCAGGCGCACGGCGTCATCGCCGCGGGCCGGAGCGCCTTCAACAGCCTGCGGCTGGAGAAGGGCTACCGGTCCTGGGGCACCGACATGACCACCGAGCACGACCCGTACGAGGCCGGGGTCGGGTTCGCGGTGCGGATGGACAAGGGCTACTTCGTCGGCCGCGACGCCCTCGCGGCCCGGAAGCAGACCCGCAAGCTGGCCTGCCTGACCATCGCCGACCCGCACGCCGTGGTGCTCGGCAACGAACCCGTCCACGTGAACGGCGCCCCCGCCGGGTACGTGACCAGCGCGGCCCACGGCTACACGACCGGCCTGACCATCGCGTACGCCTGGCTGCCCGCCGACCTGGCCCTGCCCGGCCAGGCGGTGGAGGTCGAGTACTTCGGCGAGCGCGTCGCGGCCGTCGTCGCCGAGGAGCCCCTGTTCGACCCGAAGATGACCCGACTGAGGAGCTGACGCCGTGCCCGACACCTATGACGTCATCGTGATCGGCCTCGGCGGGATGGGCAGCGCCGCGGCGTACCGGCTCGCCGAACGCGGGCAGCGGGTGCTCGGCCTGGAGAAGTTCAAGCCGGTGCACACCCAGGGCTCCAGCCACGGCGGCTCCCGGATCACCCGGCAGGCGTACTTCGAGGACCCCGCGTACGTGCCGCTGCTGCTGCGCGCGCACGAGATGTGGGCGCGGATCGAGGCCGACTCGGGCCGGGAGATCTTCCACCGCGTCGGCGGGATCATGGTCGGACGGCCGGAGTCGCGCACGGTGTCCGGCAGCCTGCGGTCGGCCCAGGAGTGGGACCTGCCGCACGAGCTGCTCGACGCGGCCGAGATCCGCCGCCGCTTCCCGACCATGCGCCCCACCGACGAGGACATCGCGCTCTACGAGGCGGGCGCGGGCCTGGTCGTGCCCGAGGCCAGCGTCGGCGCGCACCTCGACCTGGCCGCCCGCGCGGGCGCGGAGCTGCGGTTCGAGGAGGAAGTGCTCTCCTGGACCGCCGACGGCGGCGTCGAGGTGGTGACGGCGCAGGGCACCTACCGCGCCGAGCAGCTGGTGATCTGCCCCGGCGCGTGGGCTCCGGGCCTGCTCGCCGACCTCGGCATCCCGTTCGTGATCGAGCGCCAGGTCCAGTACTGGTTCGAACCGGCGGGCGGCGCCGAGCCGTTCCTGCCCGACCGGCACCCCGTCTACATCTGGGAGAACCCCGAGGGCAGGCAGTTCTACGGCTTCCCCGCGCACAACGGGATC
The DNA here is from genome assembly GCF_042738955.1 of Umezawaea sp. NPDC059074. Classification (NCBI taxonomy): domain Bacteria; kingdom Bacillati; phylum Actinomycetota; class Actinomycetes; order Pseudonocardiales; family Pseudonocardiaceae; genus Umezawaea; species Umezawaea sp. NPDC059074. The sequence goes on along the minus strand of NZ_JBHYHC010000046.1, from coordinate 2,297 downwards.
GACGGCGGCGTGAAGGTCGCGTTCTTCCGCGGCGGCGACCCGTGCAGCCCGGAGACCATCGACCGCACCGTCCACGACCACGAGGTCGCCGCGATGGCCGACTTCGTCGGAGCGGCGATGCCCACTCTGCCCGGCGACTTCCTGCGGGCCGCGACCTGCATGTACACCAACACCGCCGACGAGCACTTCGTCATCGCCCGCCACCCCGACCACCAGGCGGTGGTCGTCGCCTGCGGCTTCTCCGGCCACGGCTTCAAGTTCGTGCCGGTCGTCGGCGAGATCCTCGCCGACCTCGTCGCGGACGGCACGACCGAGCACCCCATCGCCCTGTTCGACCCCGCCAGGCTGACCGGCTCGGCAGCGGAAGAGAAGGTGGCCACCGGATGACCGCGACCGAGCAGCCCAGCAGCCTCATCTCCACCCTCGGCGGCCGGTACTACACGGACCCCGACATCTTCGCTCGGGAGCAGGAGCGCGTCTTCGAGCGGATGTGGTTCTGCGCGGTCCGGAGTTCCGACCTGCCCAACCCCGGCGACTTCCGCACGGTCACGGTCGGCCGCGAGAGCGTGATCATCTCGCGGGCGCGGGACGGCTCGCTCAAGGCGTTCCTCAACGTCTGCCGCCACCGCGGCGCCCGCCTGTGCACCACCGAGTCCGGGTCGGTGAAACGCGCCTTCCAGTGCCCGTACCACGCGTGGACCTACGGCCTGGACGGCAAGCTGATCGCCGCCCCCAACCTCACGTCCATGCCCGACGTCGACCGCGTGGAGTACGGCCTCACGACCGTCCACCTGCGGGAATGGCTCGGCTACGCGTGGATCACCCTCGCGGAGGACCCGCCGTCCTTCGACGACACGGTGACCAGTGCCGTCACGGAACGCCTCGGGGCGTTGAGCGCCATCGACGGCTACGAGATCGACGAACTCGAGGTCGGCAGACGCATCAGGTACGAGGTGAAGGCCAATTGGAAACTGATCATCGAGAACTTCATGGAGTGCTACCACTGCGCCACGATCCACCCCGAGCTCACCGAGGTGCTGCCCGAATTCGCGGATGGGTACGCCGCTCAGTACTACGTCGGACATGGCGCCGAGTTCGGGTCGGAGATCAGCGGTTTCACCGTGGACGGCAGTGAGGGCTTCGACAAGCTCGCGGGCGTCAGCGACGACCAGGACCGCCGCTACTACGCCATCACGATCCGCCCGCAGGTCTTCATCAACCTCGTCCCCGATCACGTGATCATCCACCGCATGTACCCGATGGCGCCGGATCTCACGATCGTGGAGTGCGATTGGCTGTACGCGAAACAGGTAGTGGCGGAGGGCCGCGACGTCTCCCGCTCGGTCGAGTTGTTCCACCGGGTGAACGAACAGGACTTCGACGCCTGTGAGCGATGCCAGCCCGCCATGTCGTCACGCGCGTATGCCAAGGGCGGTGTACTAGTGCCGTCGGAACACCACATCGGGCAGTTTCACGATTGGGTCGAACGGGTACTGGAGTGACCGTCCGAGGTTCGCTCGGCTAGGGGATGGACCGTCCCCCTTGTCGGGGTGAACGCTGCTCTGGTGATGGAGCAACGGCGCTCGCAGGTCTCGGACGAGGACCTGGTACTCATTCGACGGATTCAGCACCTCGCAAGGCGTGCTGAACGAACAGCGCACGACCACTCGAACTTCGTCGGCCCCCCGCCATCCCAGGAACACCTGGACCTGTTGGCGGAGATCCGAGCACTCACCGAAACCCACCTGTCGGTGACCTCGAAGTCGATGATGCCACGCCAAGCAGAACCGGCAGGCGACACGAGGATGGCAGCACAGGCCCTCCGCACCCCTTGACCCTGATGCCCCGATGGCCACCCCATCGGGGCATCCGTACGTCCGGGGGCGAACAGGGAGTGGTGGAGAGGACCAGGGGAGGGGCGGGTCACTCGGCCGTTGGTGTCCGGGTGAAAGGGACTGGCGTTCGAGTGAAGGGGTTGCGGCAGGGGATGGGCGGTGTTGTGGTCCCGCCAGGAAACCTCCAGCGAGACCGGCGGCCACCCGGTGACCCACCAAGGGGGCGACCGGCTGCCTGGTGACTGGCGGGCTGATCGGTGACCACAAGCGGTCCCTGGGCAAGGCGGTGGCCCACCACCGGAGAGCCAGGGTCGGTGGTGACCGGGCTGGAACTCAAGCCCGCATGGCGACTCCGCTGGGACCGGCGGGCGCAGGCCACGGAACGTGGCCGATTTGACATGGGGATTTCGGCCTTAAAATTGTGGTCGGGCGGGACTCTCTTTGGACCGCCTTTTGAGCCCG